>JAEXXN010000527.1 GCA_023405875.1 Bacillota bacterium
CCTCCGGTTTCCTCTTAAAGCTCTGAAGCTGTGCTACCATCATACCTGAGAACATCAGCGCACAGCCGAGGTAACCTCTTCCTCCCAGGTTTTCGCTCAACAGTACTGCTCCGCCCAGAGCTGCAAAAACAGATTCCATACTGAGTATGATCGCTGCATGGGAGGGCTTTGCGTTTTTCTGGGCTACTACCTGGAGGGTGTAGGCAATACCTACCGAGCCCAGGCCTCCGTACAGTATCGGAACCAGTGCCTGATTCAGTCCCGATATTGAGATATCTTCAAATATCAAGGCTACAGCCATGCTCAGCACTGCGCAGGCTGCAAACTGGATAAAGGACAGCTTCAAGGCATCTACCTTCTTGGTGAAATAATCTATTGTCAATATGTGTGCAGTCCAGAAGAAAGCACCTATAATTTCAAGAAAATCTCCCTTTGCAATGGAAAAATCCTCATTGACGCTCAGAAAATACAAGCCTACTACTGCAAGCAGCACTCCTGCCCACGTGGTTTTTTGTATGTGCTGCTTCAAAAATATTCCGAATAAAGGTACAAGTACTATATACAAACCGGTTATGAATGCCGCTTTCCCTGCTGTGGTATATGCGAGCCCTACCTGCTGCAGGGATGCTGCCAGGAAGAGTATGGTACCGGTAATAATGCCGGGAACTAAAGCACTTGTATTTACTGCATCCTTCTTTTCTTCAGTCCTCCTGCTGTTGAAATAGATAAGCAGCGGTATCAACGAGACACTTCCCAATGCAAACCTTACCCCGTTGAAGGTAAAGGCTCCCACATACTGCATACCTACCCTCTGGGCAACAAATGCAAAACCCCATATTGCCGCAGTAATAACAAGCAGCAGATTTGACTTCATCTCTTTATTGTTCATTCCAGCAACCCCCATTTTTTTAAACTGCCACTATTATTTTAACCTGCCGCAGCCGGTAAAAGCAATGAAAACAGCTAAAAATGGGTTATTCACAGTCAAAATATCTGCGTACCAGCTTGACTCCTTCCCTGGCATCCCTGGCGTAGAAATCAGCACCTATCATATTTGCATAGTTCTCGTTGAGTACTGCTCCCCCTACTATCACCCTGCAGTCAGGGCACTGCTCCTTCAGAGCCTTTATAGTATCCTCCATGCTTTTGACGGTTGTGGTCATCAATGCGCTCAAACCCACAAGGGTGACCATCTCCGCCTTGACCTTCTCAACTACACTCTCAATAGCAACATCCCTGCCCAGATCATATATTTCAAAGCCATAATTCTCAAGGAGCACCTTGACTATATTCTTACCGATATCATGAATGTCGCCTTTCACTGTAGCCAGTACGATTTTCCCCTTATACACCCTGGAATCCTGCCCGGAGTCCTTCAGCATATTTTCCTTTATCACCTCAAAGGCTTTTTTTACTGTTTCTGCCGACTGGATCAGCTGCGGAAGGAAAATCTCACCCGTCTCATATTTTTGTCCCACAATTTCCAGGGCCGGTATAAGATACTCATCTACTATCTTCATGCCGTCAAGCTCTGAAAGAAGCTGCCTTACTGCCGAGCCTGCCTCCTCCTTCAAGCCGTCAGTAACAAGCTTTATGAGGTCGGGGCTTCCAGACTTCTCTTTGGCTGCAGTCTTGGCAGCAGGCTGCTGCTCCCCTCCTGAAAAACTTTTTATATACTCCCTGGATTCCTTATCAATATTCCAGAGGACATTATATGCCTTAATGGTCTGCACCATTGCCTCCGCCATAGGGTTAAGAATCGGTGCATCCAGTCCTGCGGTAAGGGTCATGGCAAGGAAGGTGCTGTTCAGCAGCTCCCTTGCCGGCAGGCCAAAGGATACATTGCTCACTCCAAGGGTCGTTTTGAGTCCCAGCCTTTCTTTTACCAACGCCACTGCCTTTACCGTCTCCTGCACCTCTTTCTGCTGTGCCGAAGCAGTAAGCGTAAGGCAGTCCACAATGATGTCCTCTCTTCTTATTCCATACTCTTCTGCTCTTTTTACTATCTTCTCCGCTATTTTCAGACGTTCCTCCGCCGTTTCCGGTATCCCTCCTTCATCCAGGGTAAGAGCGACCACCAGGCAGCCATACTTCTTTATTATAGGAAACAAAGCCTTCATTACCTTTTCTTCACCGTTCACCGAGTTTACTATAGGTCTTCCGTTGCATATCCTGGCAGCCGCTTCGATTACTTCAGGCCTTACACTGTCAAGCTGGAGCGGAAGGTTGACTATACCCTGTATCTCTTTTACGGCCTTGACCATCATAGCCTTTTCATCTATTTCAGGCAGGCCTACATTTACATCCAGTATATGGGCACCTGCATCCCTCTGTGAAACTGCCTCCCTGAGAATATAGTCCATATCTGAATTTTTAAGGGCTTCCTTAAGCTTTTTCTTCCCTGTGGGGTTTATCCTCTCACCTATTATCCTTGGACCTTCTCCAAGCACAACAGTGGCTGTTGCAGAGCTTATTGCCGTCAGCTTCTTCACCTCGGGCCTCACCGGCTTTAATTCCTCTATAGCCTTTCTTATAGCTTTTATATGCAGCGGAGTTGTACCGCAGCAGCCTCCAAGCACTGCTGCGCCCATTCCCGCTATATCTCCCATGTATTGTCCGAAAACTTCAGGGCTTATGTCATATACTGTATTGCCGTCGACTATAGCCGGCAGGCCTGCATTGGGCTGGACCATTACCGGTATGCCGGAATATCTGAGTATCTCACCGAGCAGAGGGATTATCTCCTTGGGTCCCAATGAACAGTTGATTCCCAGTGCATCTACACCCAGGTTGGATATTATATTTACCATAGTAAAAGGATCGGAGCCCGTCAAGGTCCTTCCGTCAGACTGGAAGGTCATAGTACAGAATACGGGAAGCCCGCTGTTTTCCTTTGCTGCCAGGATCGCTGCCCTTGCCTCGTACACATCGGACATTGTTTCTATCAATATAATATCGGCTCCTGCGGCTGCTCCTGCAATAACCTGCTCCTTAAAAGCATCGTAGGCATCCTGGAAGGACAAGGTTCCATAGGGCTCCATAAGCTGTCCTATAGGTCCTATATCATGGGCAACGAGCTTATCTCCCGCCGCCTCCCTTGCTATTTCAACAGCCTTGCTTACTACCTCTTCCACACTGTGCTCCGAGTGCCGGAGCTTGTATCTGTTTGCTCCGAAGGTATTTGTTGTAATTACATCCGCTCCTGCCTCAATATACTCCTTGTGAATCTTGAGTATGATATCCGGATTGCTGATATTGAAGCTTTCCGGCAGTTCCCCCACCTTGAGGCCATTGGCCTGCAGCATCGTTCCCATGCCCCCGTCAAATACAATAAACTCATCAGCGTTAAAAAGCTTTTTCATCTGCATCCTCATCCTCTCTATATATACAATTTTTATCTCCGCATTTTATACATTTATGCTCCCTTGCGCTGCAGCTTTCCCCCTGCAGGCCTATCACAGCCGTCACAGATTTCCTCGGTATCATTATGCTGCTCTCATTCACCCCAAGTCCGAACTTCGCATAGGTCCCCAGCGCCTTGATTATGTCCTTCTGAATATCTATTGGAAAATCTCCATAGCCGGGGCTGAACCTTTGGTTTATATGCAGCCCCATACTTTTTGCTTTTTCTTCGATCTCTTGCTGTACTTCATCGCAAAGAGCCTCCACTGCTGCAACGGCGCAGGCGTCAAAAACCACACTTCTGGTCAGGTCTGTCCTGGAATAAATGGTTATACGCTTATCTATCTCCAGACCCAGGCTCACTGCCATTATGGCGCATTTTTCAGCCTTTTCCAGATGTGCTCCTATATCCTTGCCCATCAGCAGCAAAGTGCTTCCTTTAAGGTATAGGCCCTGCTCCTGCTTTTCCAGGTCAAATATCCGGTATGTAAAGCTTTCCCTGGAAACAGCCTTTACCTCCTCTATACAAGCATCCAGAAGACTCTCCAGGGTATGGTCAAGCTTTTGCCCCCTATGGCCCATATATCTCAATGCTTCTTTTCTATCAATATGCATATGCAGCCCTCCAATTTATAACTACGCTGAGATGTCCCCCATCTCTGTAGATAGAGGGCAACGCTTAATTTGTTTATAGGCGGTGAGCATATCTCCTGCCTCGTTGAAACGCATAGAGGTGAGAAAATTCTTCTACTTATGCGTTATAATATAATATACACAACCTAAGAAAGAAAGCAACTAGATATTTGCAGCAAACAGCTTATTTCACCATTTACGCTCTGAGATCATACAGTATAATCGGATAGGTCATAATATTTTATTTCCCCTTCGGTATTGACAAAAGAAGAAATTTAAAATACAATGTCCAGTAAGCTATACATTTCAATATAAAAAAAGAATATTCACTGCTTATCCAGAGAGGTGGAGGGACTGGCCCTGTGAAGCCCGACAACCGGCATTCTCATTCGAATGCAACGGTGTCAATTCCTGCAGGATAGAAGTATCCTGAAAGATAAGGACAGCATCCAATTAAGGTACTTGGTACTTTGCACGTTATATTCAAGGCTGCTTCCCTATCCGGAAGCAGCCTTTTCATACATATGCCCAAAATTTTATAACAAGATTTCAATGAGGGGTTTTGCAGACTTGCAAAAACCTACCCGAGCGTTTCAACGAGGCGGGTGATATGCACAACGCCTGTTGGACAACGAAAGCGGTACTCGACACCTATGTGGTGGGGGACATCTTTCGCCTCGTTATTTAATATTATTAAACCTTGAGAGGAGAATTGAGATGAAAATAAAGGAGCTTTACAACAACAAACCTGTTATTTCCCTTGAAATATTCCCACCAAAGCCTGAGACGCCTATAGATACAGTCCTTGACACCATAGATGACCTGTCCGACCTGAAGCCTGCCTTCATAAGCGTTACCTACGGCGCCGGCGGTACCAGCAAGTCCCATACCGTCAAAATCGCCGATATGATAAAAAACAAATACCATATCGAGGCTCTTGCCCACCTTACCTGCATAGGCTCCCGGAGGACCGAGATAGACATGGTGCTGGAACAGCTCAAAAAGAGCAATATTGAAAATATAATGGCTCTGAGAGGAGACCTTCCTATCGGAGCAGGACCTGAGCTTCTGGACCAGGCGGAATACAGGTATGCCAAGGACCTTATCGCTCATATAAAGGAATCTGGGGATTTCTGCGTTGGTGCGGCCTGCTATCCTGAGTGCCATATTGAATGCAGAGATAGTGTCAGAGATCTGAAAAACCTCAAGCTGAAGGTTGAAGGCGGCGCTGATTTCCTTATAACCCAACTTTTCTTTGACAACAACCTCTACTATTCCTTTATGGAAAAGCTGGATATACTCGGAGTGGAGCTTCCGGTCTCAGCCGGCATAATGCCGGTAATAAACAAGAAACAGATCGAGCGTATCACAAGCCTGTGCGGAGCCTCCATTCCTGTGAAATTCAGGCGCATATTGGACAAATATGGAGATAATCCCGCTGCATTAAAAGAAGCAGGTACTGCCTATGCAACGGAACAGATAATAGACCTGCTCTCCTCCGGAGCTGACGGAATACATCTTTATACTATGAACCGCCCCGAGGTGGCAAGAAAGATCATTACACATATATCTGAGATAAGAAGCTTTTTTGACGAAAATTAAGCTTGGGAGGGCGGAACGGTTTAGAACCGTTCCGTTTGCTGTACATCTAACCGACTCAACATATCAATTTATGCCAGCTCAAACATACCGTTATAAAGCTGATAATATTTTCCCTTGGCGGCAATCAGAGACTCATGGTCTCCGCGCTCTATGATCCTTCCGTTTTCAAGGACCATTATTGCATTGGAGTTCCTGACGGTGGAAAGCCTGTGGGCGATAACGAAAACCGTCCTTCCTTCCATAAGGGTATCCATTCCCTTTTCGATCAGGGCTTCGGTCCTGGTATCGATCGAGCTGGTTGCTTCATCCAGTATCAGCACCGGAGGGTCGGCGACAGCAGCCCTGGCTATTGCCAGCAGCTGGCGCTGTCCCTGGCTGAGGTTCGCCCCGTCTGAAGTAAGCATTGTAGCATAGCCCTGGGGCAGATGCTTTATGAAAGAATGAGCATTGGCAAGCTTTGCCGCCTTTATGACCTCTTCATCCGTTGCATCCAGCCTCCCATAGCGGATATTGTCCATAACAGTTCCGGTAAACAGGTGGGTGTCCTGCAGCACCATTGAAAGTGAGCGCCTTAAATCCGCTTTTTTTATTTTGTTGATATTTATTCCATCATAGCTTATCTTTCCGTCAGGTACATCATAAAAGCGGTTGATCAGATTGGTGATCGTAGTTTTTCCTGCACCGGTAGAGCCTACAAAGGCTATCTTCTGTCCCGGCTTTGCATAAAGATTGATATCCTTCAGCACCGCATTGTCTTCCTTGTAGCCGAAGGTAACATCTTCAAAGCGCACATCACCCCTGACCTCAGTGTATACGATGCTTCCGGCTTCATTATGCTGCTTCCATGCCCAAAGTCCGGTGGCATTTTCCACTTCTTCCAGGCCGCCCTTTTCATTCCTGCGGACATTGACAAGCTCCACAAAGCCTTCGTCTGTCTCAGGCTCCTCATCTATCAGTTCAAAAATACGTTCAGCCCCTGCAAGCGCATTCAGTATGGAATTCATCTGCTGCGACATCTGTGTTACCGGCTGTGAAAAGGAACGGGTATACTGGAGAAATGAAGCGATGGTCCCGATATCCATGCGCCCGTTTATTGCCAAGACCGCTCCTACTGCTGCCGTCAATGCATAATTTGCATAGGAAAGGTTGCCCATTATAGGCATCAGGATGTTTGCAAAGGTATGGGCACCGGTGGAGGCCTTGCACAGCTCTTCATTCAGCTTGTCAAAATCACTCCTGACAGCAGCCTCATGGGAGAATACCTTTACTACCTTCTGCCCCTCTATCATTTCCTCTATATATCCGTTGACCTTGCCGATCTCCTTCTGCTGACTCCTGAAATACATCGAGCTTTTGGCGCCGATCCTTCTGATAACGAAAAGCATCAGTGCAAGCATTATCACTACAAGCACAGTCAGTACGGGGCTGAGTACCAGCATCATTACAAATACTCCCACCACCGTAAGGAAGGAGGAAAACAGGTTCGGTATCCCCTGGCTCAGCATCTCCCTCAGTGCATCAGTATCATTGGTGTATCTGCTCATCAGTTCTCCATGGGTATGGGTATCAAAATACCTGATGGGAAGTACCTCCATATGCCTGAACAGATCGACACGGATCTTGTAAAGCGTTCCGGTGGATATATTCAGCATCAGCCTGTTATACGTATAGGTTGCTGCAACTCCTGTGATATAAATAGCTCCCAATAAGGATATTATTGATATCAGGCCTGAAAGATCAGGCTGCTTCTGTCCTATAAAAGGAACAATATACAGGTTTATAATGGGCTTAAGGAAATATGTTCCTGCGACACCCGCCGCCGAGCTGACAAAGATGGCCAATGCCACCAGCACAAGCTGCAGCTTGTATTGAAACATATACGACAATATTCTTCTCAGTGTTCTTGCTGCATTCTTGGGTTTTGCAATCGCAGGCTTGCTGCCATGTGGTCCCGCCATGATTTATGCAGCTCCTTTCTGCTGTGACTCGTATACTTCCCTGTAAATGGAGTTGGATGCAAGCAGCTCTTCATGAGTCCCTATGGCATTTATCCTGCCGTCATCCATTACTATTATCCTGTCAGCGTCGCACACAGAGGCAATACGCTGTGCAATAATTATCGTTGTAGTATCGGACAGTTTCTCGCTGAAGGCCTGGCGTATCCTGCTGTCTGTCGCGGTGTCCACAGCGCTTGTGCTGTCGTCAAGGATGATGATACTGGGCTTCTTGAGCAATGCCCTGGCAATACAAAGCCTCTGCTTCTGCCCTCCCGAAACATTTATGCCTCCCTGTCCCAGATAAGTATCGTAGCCCTGGGGGAAGGCGCTGACAAATTCATGGGCTTGGGCCGCCTCACATGCCTCGATTATTTCTTGGTCAGTTGCATTCTCATTGCCCCATTTCAGGTTTTCCTTTATGGTCCCCGAAAAAAGTACGTTTTTCTGGAGCACCACGGCAACAGCGTCCCTTAAGGTGTCCAGCGGATAATCCCTTACGTCGTGGCCCCCGACCAGGACACGCCCGCCCAATACGTCATACAAGCGGGGAATAAGCTGTACCAGGCTGGTTTTTGCCGAGCCTGTGCCCCCTATTATCCCTATGGTCTCCCCTGAGCCTATTTCAAAGCTGCAAGCCTCAAGTGTCAGATTATCCTTGTTCTTGCTGTAGCTGAAGGACACATTGTCAAAAACGATCGATCCGTCCTCTACCTTTATGCCGGAATCAAGGCTGCTGTCCTTGATATCAATTTCCTCGTCAAGGACCTCAAGTATCCGGAACACCGACGCTCTTGACATCACAAGCATTACAAACATAAAGGAGATCATCATGAGGGATATAAGTATCTGTGTAACATAGCTTATAAAGCTCATCAATTCACCGGTCAGGAGAGTGCCTCCTATTATCATCCTTCCCCCGAACCAAGAAATGGCTATCATACAGGCATACATCACAAATTGCATTATCGGCATACTTAATATGATCAAGCCCTCTGCCCTCTGTTGTGCTTTGCGTACAGCAGCTGCAGCCCCATCAAATTTCTCTTTTTCGTAGTCCTCTCTTACAAATGCCTTGACTACACGGATGGCAACCAGGTTTTCCTGCAGGGATGCATTCATACCGTCATACAGCTTCAGCATTGCTCTGAAGCGGGGATATGCATTTGAAGCAATTATATACAATGCTGCTCCCAGCACAGGTATGGCTACCAGGAATATTACGGCAAGCCTGGCATTGATTGATACAGCCATAATGGTGGCGCTGACAAGCATTATCGGTGATCTGACAAGCACTCTTATCACCATCATAAAGGCGTTCTGTGTATTCGTTACATCAGTAGTAAGCCTTGTGACCAGGGTTGCGGTGCTGAATTTATCCATATTGGCAAAGGAGAATTCCTGGACCTTGTCAAAGAGCTTCTTCCGCAGGTTCTTGGCGAAGCCCATACCTGCAACAGCCGCGAAACGTCCGGACAATGCGCCGAACAAAAGCGCAACAGAAGCCATCAGCACCATCAACACTCCTGTTTTCACAACATAGCCTATATCATTGTTGGCTATGCCCACATCTATGATCCTGGCCATAAGCAGGGGCAGGAATATCTCCAGTATTACCTCCCCGATTACCATTATAGGAGCTAATATAGCATATTTCTTATAACTGCCCAGACACGGCAGCAATTTTTCCAGCATTACTTGCCCTCTCCTTCCTTGCTGCATTGCGAATTTTTTTCCAGTTGATTTGCCAAAGCCATAATATCATAGAAGCTCAGATTGCCCAGCTTATCCTGCTCATCGGATATATTGGCAATCAATCTGTCAAGGTAGCTCTTCAGCTGGACCAGCTCAGCTTCCTCAAAGGAGGCAAAGAGCCTTTTATCAAGACAATCAAACAGTTCACGGCATTTTTTTGACATTTCGCGCCCTTTATCGGTAATTGTGAGTTTCTTGCTCCGAAGATTTGCATCATCTACAGCTTTATCAATTATTCCGGCTTTTTGCAGACGCTTGGTTGATATTGCAACCGATGCCGGGGATAAATGCAGAGTATCTGCAATTTCAACCTGGGAACAACCATTGTGTCTGGCAATATATTCTATGATCGGCAGCTGACCGACATATAAGCCTGCATCTGAGGCTGCCTTTTGAAACAATATACGCCTTTTGAAAAACAGCACATCAAACCTTCTGACCAGTTCTACATACTTCATAGCTCACATTCCTTCCATATTTTTATTATGCTTTTAATTATTTTATGTTTAATTGTTTTACGTTTAACTATTTTATGTGCAACAATTATTATACTGCGAGTGCTGCTTATTGTCAACTGAAGTGCTGCCTAAGACTAAAAAGACCGGAAAATCAGTTATACTATGAAATATCCTGACATTCCGGTCTCTCCTCATTATCAGCTTAAATAGAAATCAGCTTAGAAGCCATGCTCCTTCTTTCCCGCCTCAAAAAGCTCCTTGCGGACTTCTTGGACCCAGCTTAGCTCATTTTGCAGGGAGGCTATCAGATTATTAAAGATCATATCCCATAGAAAGGCTTCCCGGGGGCTTCTTCTTGGTGAAAATTGCCCCCTCCGGTTTTTTTCCTGATTAAGCAGCAGTTGAATTTTTATTTCGTTTTCATATTTCAGCAGAAGCTCATTGAGCTCTTCATCACTCAGCTGGTCAGCCCATGCCAGCTGCACCAGGAAAGGCTTCCTGAACTCAGGAGCCTCAGGGTCCGAACCCACCCATTTCTTCAATTCTGCAAGGCCATCCGCGGTTATTGTGTATATTTTTTTCGAAGGTGAGGCTTCCTGGTGCTGAACCTCACTGGTTACAAGGCCTTCATCCAGCAGACGGACCAGGGTCTTGTATATCTGATTGTTATTGCCCGACCAGTACATAGTCGACGACTGCTCAAATACCTTTTTCATTTCATATCCGGTAGAGGGCTTGCTGCTGAGCAGCCCCAATATTGCATACTTTATCGACATAGAATCACTCCTTATTATAACGCATCAGTAGAAAATTTTTCGGTTGTAGAAAAATTTTCTTACCTTTGCGCGTTTCAACGAGGCTGGAGATATGCTCACCCCCTGATGGAAAAATAAAGCGGTACCCGCAACCTACAGAGGTAGGGGACATCCATCGCCTCGTTATATTAATTAACATATGTTAATACTAACCTGTTTGTTGTTGCCATGTCAATAACTGTACCTCATACATACATATTATGAGGAGAAATAGTAAAAAGCTGCATGGAAAGAATTACATATGACCGGTCGGGAATAATTTGCTACCATTAAAGAGTCCAACCTTATGTTATGGACAAAAATAAAGCATATGGAGGTCCAGTATGAAAAGAACCCGGTTTTTCATAGCATTTATTCTGTTGTTATCCATTATCGGTACAGGAGCATACCTTTCAGTAAATGCAATAAAGCCTCAGGCTTACAAGCCCTTTGCCTCAAATGGTGATATCCCCTTTAATGCCGTTTATAACTCGCTGGACCATTATAAAAGTTATGCAAGCAACGGCGAGATATACGTGGCCGTCGGTTTCGGCGGTCGGGCCGATGTATCAAAGGACCTGAATAACTGGGAGCAGGTAAAAAGATTTACATATGAGAACCTGACTTATGTAGCCTATACCGGAGAGAAGTTTGTTGCCTTTAATGACAGGCTTGACTATTCAAATTCATCCCCCAGGGACCACAAAATGAATATCTATGTTTCGGAAAACGGCATCGACTGGACTGAACAGTGGGTTGACCTGCCGCAGGCTGTGACCAATTGGCATGGTTATTCCTTCATGGAGGACGAATTTGTATTTATAGACAGCAATAATTCCTGCTATTACATGACCAGGGATTTTAAGGAGTGGAGCAAGGTACCCTTCTGCTCGGCTATAACCAACATACATTCACACTTATCCATAAAAAAGCTCAATGGGCAGTACATATTATTGGATGTCGTTGGAGGCAGGCCTGTTAATTCAAGAATATTTACCTTGTCCAAGGATAATGAATGGGTAGAAAAGGCTCCTATTTCAGGGATAATGGAAAAGGTAGGAGATTTGGCATACTTTAACGGAAGCTATTATGCATTTTCCTATACTGACGAAAGGACCCCGGATTTTAAAAGTATTCTCAGGCTATCTGCTTACTCCTCCAAGGATATGAATACCTGGGTAAAATCAAATATTGCCGTTATGCATGAAGACTCCAGCGAAATAACCTCCTTGCATTCATATACGGTAAACGGTAAAATTCATTTATTTTATTCTGTTGATAACCATTTTGCCGATACCTTTTCAGACAGAACACGAACCGTGGAAATGACCTCAACGGACGGTATATTGTGGCAAAGGCTTGCTAAAGCTGTCCCCGTCAGGAGTGAATACTACGATGTAGACTTCAGTGTTCTGAACGGAAGGATAATATTAGTCCTGGAATCCGGAAATACTCTCATTTCAAAGGGGAATAATGACTGGAGTACCCTTGAGATGCCGAAATACGGCACAGGGCACAAAGCCGTCTTTGTGGGCGATGAATATACTGTATTACAGGACAGCGTTCCATATGAAACCGCTCCAGGCACTTACGCCATGAAAGCCATAACAACCGTTACCAGGGATGGAATTAATATGACTGCCGTAGAATCGGCATCTATTTCCCAATGGACCGGCAGGAAATTTGTTGCAGAAGGCAAAACTACAACTGATTTCAAGAATTGGAAGGATATTAAAATTCCCGAGGAGCTGTCCCGCTTCAGAGACACTATTTACTATACGTGGGCCGATGGCCTTTATATTGCTCAAGTCTATGTATACTACTCTGATGACAGAGAATTCCCTGGAGATTCCGAAGCGCTCAGAGAAAAAGGCTATGACAAAACAGTCTATGTCTTTGACAGTGATTTTAATTTGCTTGACAAGCATAAGTTTGACAGTGAGGTTGAGGCTGTAAAATTCATCAATGGTATGTATTTTGTTTCATTACGGGACGGCAGGATATTCCGCTCTATCGACACCAAAGAATGGACAGAGAGCAGCAATGCAGAAATGCTGGGACAGCCTATACATAATGGCAGGGGCAATTATATGAGAAATGATGTCACAGGTGATAAAGTCAGCGGTATTTCCGTTTCTTCAGACAAGCAGAATTGGAAAAGTGTATCAGTCAATGGTGAGATATTAAAGAACTGCTCTCTGGCAGGAGATTATTACCTCGCACAAGGCAGTGACAATATATACATTTCAAAGGATGGCATATACTGGGTTAAAATATCTATCCCTTATGAATATTGGGGCAGGTCCAGAATTCATATCTCCTCTGATTATTTATTGGTCAACAGCTTCAACTGGCTGTTCTATTATCCCATGGAGGCTATAAAAGCTGCCTTTGAGCATCCGGATTCAGTTTACAGGATACAATGATCTCTTTACATTGGGATATCAAAAACACCTATCTTGAATAATTCAAGATAGGTGTCGGCTTTAATAGGCTTTTATATGCGGTCAATTAATGGAGATTAACAGTGCCAAGCCCGAAACTATATAATTCCCTGGAAGCTTGTCCTGGCTTTCGTAATAGTTCTACCTTTTTACTATTTCTCCTTATCGGCTTCTCCCTGGGGATCAGTGTCGGACAAGTACACTACTGAACTTTCCAATCTGCGTTCTTTAATCTTTGTAATCTTTATTATCAATCCGTACTCCTCAAGCTCCGGTGTACTTCCGTCGCTCGGGATGGTTCCTAAAATACCGAAAACCAAGCCTCCAAAGGTCTCGTAATCCTCTTCAGGAAGTAATACACCGAGTTGCTTTGATACTTCGTCCAACGGTGCAGCGCCTTGAATACGCCAGGTCTTTGAATCCAGACGCTCAATCAGCGGCGATTCCACCGGCACTGAGGTGTCGTCATCAAGGTCCCCGACCAATTGTTCCAGCAAATCATTCATAGTGATAATTCCGCTCATGCCGCCGTATTCGTCTATGACAACTGCAAAGTGATTCCTCATTTTTTTCATATTGCGAAACAAAACATCTGCACGAACAGCTTCCGGAACAAAATGAGCAGGTTGTACTGCACATTTCATCACAGCGTCACGGGCTCTATTCCTAAGTCTGAAGTAATCCTTTCCATATAATACCCCAACAATATTATCCGGGCTTTCTTCACAGATAGGGTAAATGGAGTGCCTGCTTTCATTAATGGTTTGCTCCCACTGCTCATCGGTTTCATCAAGCCATAGGAGTGAAACTTCCGTACGATGGGTCATTATCTCCCCGGCGGAAATATCATCAAACTCAAATATGTTTTGAATCATGTCCTGTTCGTCCGGCTGTATAGTACCTTTCACTTTACCCGCATCCAGCATCATACGGATTTCTTCCTCGGTGTTTTCCTCATCCACACTGTGCGGATCAACGCCAAACAACCGCATCAGACCATTGGCCGATACCGTAAAAAGCCAAACTGCCGGCATAAATATTTTGGAAAGCACATAAATCAGTCCGGACATGCCAAGGGCAATCTGCTCAGCCTTTTTCATGGCAAGCCGTTTGGGGATCAATTCCCCAAGAAGCACTGTGAAATATGTTAATATGAGGGTAATAATGGCTACAGAAACGGCATTGAGTATGGGTACCGGGATATTAATACCAAAACCGGCAAACCACTCTACCAATCTGTCTGAAAAATTCTCTGCGGCAACGGCACTGCTCAGAAGATTAACCAGCGTGATGCCGACCTGGATCGTCGCCAGAAAAGCTGCAGGCTGTTGAGTAAGCCTGGTAAGCCGCAGGGCACGCTTGTCACCGGCAGCAGAAAGCTTGGCAAGCTTATTATCATTCATTGTGATAACAGCAATCTCCGCACAAGCAAAAATCGCATTAAAAAATATAAATATCAGTTGCAGTAGAAATAGCCATAATAAAGGACCATCTGACAAAGTAATAACCTCCCAAAAACTTTTTAATTATGATGCCTATGCCAATACTAATATACTGTGCTGTGGCATAGAAGCTTTTCACCGGATCGATGCAGCCCCTGTGTGATTGCAGCAATAAAAAAACACATAACAATACGGACAATGTATAATTGCCCTTTGACATGTGTTTAAAGTATTTATATGCTGTTTTGCCAAGACCTGATTGACATTCGGTCGTTCAGGATCTGAATCAGGGTTAGAAGAATCCTCCACCTCGATGCACCTATCCTTTCGTTTAAATAGTATATCAGAATGAAGCTCTATTGTCAATTTGCGTGCAGCAATAACTCGCGGCAAACACACCTTTCATAATTTCAACCAAGATTTTTTAATATCTCATGATAACGCATAGTCCCCAGGTCGCTGGGTTCTCCCTTTTTGCAGAAGGTAAGCCCGGCTAATTGCCTATTGACCCGCTCCACCACAAGCCTGCCGTCCACCAATTTGGATTCCAGAATCCCAAGGGCATCCAGAAATCGCTTATCCCTCTTTGCACTGTCGTAGAAGGAGAGAACGTATACATAAACAAAAAGGTTGTAATTGGCAAAAGGATATTCAACCTGCATGAACAGGGTACCGATGCCATAATGGCAAGGACCGAGAGGCCCGCGGGTCGTCCAATGCTCAAGCAGGAATTCCACGGCTCTGTCAAGAGCCTGTTCTTTATTGAGTAAACCTGTAAATCGAAAAGCATTTAGGGCGGTCAACGTTGGGCCGGGATTTGAAAACTCTGTTTCCGGGCCTTTCCCAAAGCTGAACTTATTGCAACGCCAGCCGCCGTCATTATGCTGTATTTCCAGAAGGTGGTCAAAGGTTCTCTGAAGCCTGCTGTCCGAAGCATACCCCAAATGGCAAAGAAGGTTGGCGGCATTGATGGTATTGCAGGGGTATATTGCACCTTGGGGGGACAGCTTAAACCGCCCGTCTTCCCTCCATGAGCTTAAAAACAAGTCGGCAACCTCCATTAATAAAGGGTCGGAAGGCTCCATACCCAATTCCAACAGCATAGAAGCACAGTTAAGGGCAGAAAAGGGGCTTCCCTTACACAGGCGTTTGTCGGGGGTGGTCCAATAATCGGCGCCGTTATCATAACGCCTTGACAGTATCGCATCAACATCAGCTTTATATTGTTCTGCTATGGTCATTGTTATCTGACCTCCTTACTTTATCGGTGGTTTTCCCATTTTGATCCTGTCATAAGTATATAGGAATATTTTACCTCATATATACAGAAAAAGCCAACTGCCACTTCTGCTGTGTATGCTTCATGGCAATCGGCTTCCGCCCTTGAGGTGCTGCTTTTAGGATTAAGCCTTACTGCATTGCCCGCTGCAGCTCCGGCTGCAGGACACTCGCTGCCACCGGAGCTTCATTATTGTGTATATGCTTCAAATTTTATTACGTACAAGCTTGCCTCAAGATTATAAATTCCAAGCATATCCGATGTTATATCAAGCACGCCGGTTTCATCGGTTATCCGATACTTCTCTCCTGAGGCTTGCTTGCTCTGGTAGTCTATTCCCCATTGTGCATGTGGTTTTCCGTCTGCAGAGAATGACGCATCGCTCATATCCGGCTTGATAATAGTCAGCTTTGCTCCGGGCAAATAGCTTATAACTATCAGCTCGACCTCGCTGCCTCCATCATCTTGGTATGTTTCGTTCCTATCGTTCCTGACGCCTGTAACCTCGATTTCAAGTCCTTTATAGGTGAAACGCTTGGCTTCTCCCATTGACTCAGATGGCGACTCACCGGGTGCTTCCGGAAGAGTTGGGGAAACCGTTGGCGACGGCATCGCGCTCGGCGGGTCGGATGTTTCAGGTTGGTTTTCGTTTTGAACAACGCAAGCGCTGACAAGCGCTGTGGTGATAACCAAAATAAATATTATGCTAAAATACTGTTTGAGCTTCATTGATATTGTTCACTTCCTTTCACGGCTCATTTCATAGCAACCGGTATCCAGACTTCAACATTGCATATATCCTCAGCCTCATCCCATGCTACATATTTCTCAATGGTGGGAAGCCCTGATTTTTTATACTTGCTTTGGGGCAGAAATTCATCGTTGATCCGTTTCCATACACTGCCAAGTGTTTGACCGGATATAGTGCCTTTTGCTTCAAATTTTAGCCATGTGGCGGCAGGATACTCAAAGCTTTCAAATCCCGCAGCATCCTTCTTATCCCACTCTATGCCGCACATATAGTCGTTGCTTCCGTCTTCGCCAAACCCAAAGCATAAGCCCAAATCAAAGAAATGATCGCTTAATTCCTTTACTGCCTCATTGCTGCCGTTACTTTTGACAATTGCCCATGTACCGCCACCATAAGGGGTGGTACGCCTGACTCCGATTACCTTAAAAGATACCCTTTCAATCGTAGTATAGTCCATTTTATCAACTCCTTCAATGGTAAGGGCAAAACGCAGACGGCAATAGAAGGTAAGCTTTACGCCGGATCTTCTGGCATCCTTCGGCGTTACTCCGTGCAAACGCTTGAAGGCAACACTGAAAGCATCTGCTGATTGATAGCCATACTTCAAGGCGATATCAATGATTTTCCCATCGGTATTTTGTATGTCATGAGCAGCACAGGTCAACCTTCTGCGGCGTATATACTCTGATAAGGTAATGCCGCTAATCTGCGTAAATGACCCTTGAAATAAGCTGAAGGAGCATGCTGTAATTTTACCTATTTCTTTTTCGTTGATCTCGCAGCTCAGATTACTTTCTACATAATCAATTGCGTTATTCATTCTATCTACCCAGTCCATCGTTCCACCCCCTTGAAGTATATTATAAAGAATTTTATTTGCCTTTGCCCATTATTTTTCAAAGAGAAAATAACGGATTAACATTCTAAAAGGTTACCTGCTACAAAAAGAGTATTATAAGCTATCTGTCCGAACAAGCTTTGAAGCTTGAAGCTGGGCAAGTACCCTTTCTTCAGAAGCCCCTTCCGCTGAAGCAGTCCGCCTTGTACCGCAGCAGGAGCTTTGGAGGTATCAATGCGTTACAAACCCAGTGGGTAGAGTGATTATAGGATTGACTTTTAACTTTTAAGTGCTGTATAATAAATATAATATCACAAAACTTATATCAATGATTTTATATTCCGATATTGGATCAGAGGGCAGCATAACATCCCATTAAAAACATAAATTTAAGAGATCCCGGCGGTTGTATTTGTGACCCTGTATACTAATGAAGTTTATAGTCAGCAAAAAGCGGCGAATCCCTTTTGCCAAGGAAGCTTTTGGCCGCTCAAATTATATATTTAGGTGTTGCCCACAGTCGGCAACTTATAGGAGTAATATGGAAAACCTCGAACATATTCAGTTGATCCCAGCTCGCGAGCAGGTTGCCGCCGTGCTGCGCAGAGCTATTTTGACCAAAGAGCTTGAACCCGGTCATGTAATCATTCTTAGCGAAATGGCCCAAAAGATGGGTGTTTCCAGCACACCGGTACGTGAAGCGCTTCAACAGCTCAGCTTTGAAGGGCTAGTTCAGTTGCGCCCCAATAAACGAGCCATCGTTTTGAGGATTACCCGTAAACACGTCAAGGATTTTTATGAGACGCTCAATATCCTTGAGCGCGAGACCGCCGGGCTGGCCTGCCGGTCCGATAATACCGATGAGTTGACGCGTGCCCTCCTGGCTGAGGGCGAAATCGTCCGCAAGGAAAATATCGAAGAATATGAGAAATACCACCGTGCTTTTCACCGTGCTATCAGGGAGATGACAGGCAACGATAAGCTCATCAGCATCCTATCCGGTCTGTGGGTGAATACATCCGGCTCTTTGGTCAGCACTACCCTGGAGTATGCGAAAATATCCCACGCTGAGCATGAAAAAATCTATCACGCTATCTGTCAGCATGACGCAGAACAGGCAAAACAGTATATGGAAGCTCATATACTTCGCAGCCTGAACGATGCTCTGTCCAGGCCTGACCTTGAGGATTAGACGCACGCTGCGGTGCACGGAAAACAATTTTTCTACGCTTTTCTTGATATTACAATAATAAAACTAAAGGCTCTGATTTTTGGTCAGAGCCTTTAGTTAATTGGGGAAAACTTGCCTGAGTTGTCGTTTTTATCCTTTTTCTCTGGCATTGCTTGGGCTGCTGCTTGCTTTGCTTTCATCTGCCGGCGCATTCTGGATACCTGCGATGACTTTGCTGATCTGATCAAAACCGGAATAGCCGGTAAACATGCCAATTATACTGACTATCATTTTTACATTATATGACGTGAATAAAATACTCACAGCAACCGCAGCTATACCTATCATAGCCGCTACTACCCCGCTTCTGAACTCCGGAAAGGCTTTTGCTGCTTGAATAGTTTCCTTAAATGATAGTTTCATATTTTTACTGCCTTGGATAGTTTTTTGATCGTACATAGTTTCTCCTTTATGATTGAATAATTTGCGCTATTTGTTATTCGTCTTTACTGTAGCTTTATAGAAGCTTTTGACGATAAATATGTGGATGAGGTCCATGACTTTAATGCCAAACCAGTATAATGTAAATGCCTGGTTAAAATATAAGAAACAAATCGCAAAAATTACCCATATTACCTTGTTAAATGACTGGTCGACAAACGCAGTGTCTTCCATTATCTTATCATGTACTATGAATGTGCCTAGAGTTATAGCCGCAAGAAGGACAGATATTATAATATCTGTTTCCGAACCCCTTGGGGAACTGATAAGAGATACCGGGGTGCCGGTAAGATCAAAAAATAAAAAGTGCATTTTTTCGGACGGTGCTGCATAAGCAAGATAAAATTCCGGATTGTTGAAAATTCCTATAAGTCCTAATGACAATATCGCTTCTGTGATTAAATTACCTATACCGCCGAATATAGGATAATTGTTGCTTGCGAGAAGTTTTGCCAATTCTTCAGTTTTTTTGGTTGGATTATCGGCATATTTCTGATTATTTTTTATTACTAAAGGTTCAAGTACTTCTTTTAGTTTTATCGTGCTGTAATATTTTTTTCCCGCGAAATAAAAAAGCAGTTTAGCAAGCAGCGCGAGAAACAGAACGCAGATACCGTATACAGGCACATAGCTGTAAAGCATATCAAGCAGTTTTCCTATAAATTGAAAAATCGTGTCCATAATCCTCCTAAAAGAAATCCTTATCGGCATATAGCAGATTATTACTATATACCGATAATTATTTTAGTCCTGCTTTTTGGAACCCGCCTCGTTGTATAAATTAGAATTTTCCGTGGAATTTAAGAAATTCAATTAGTCCTTCATCTCTGAAACGTTCCAGACCCTTATGATCTTGTCCTTGTTTGGGTGATCTGTTGGCAAACTCAGAATTTACTCCCTCACATATCCTTTCAATATCAATGCTATTATCAGAATTATTGAATTTCATCATACGGCCCCGGATACCACCCTTGCCTCCGGCGAGCTCAAGTACCATATAAGGTCCCATAAGCCCCCAGCGCAAGCCTGGTCCGAAGGTCACGGCTTTATCTACATCTTCAACGGAGCATACACCGCGTGATACTAAATCCAATGCTGCATCATAAAGAGCACCTTGAACACTGTTGGCAATAAAGCCCTTGCATTCTTTCAGGAGAACGACCGGTTCCTTGCCGATCTCCTTATAAAACCCATAAGCCTTATCAATTGCCTCCTGCGAAGTATCATCTCCTTTGGCAAGCTCAACGAGGGGGACAATGTGAACGGGATGGAACGGATGTCCGGCAATAATTCTTTGAGGATACTTTGCTTTTGCCGCTATATCGGTGATTAAAAGCCCTGATGTACTGCTTGCAATAATCGCGGTTGAGTTGAATTTTTCTATTGTTTCAATAATAGCTTGTTTGACCGGCAGTTTTTCAGGGCCGTTTTCCTGGATAAATTCGGCATTTTCTACTGCGGCCTTTACATCATGTGTATAACTGATTCTGGTGAGACACTCTTCTCTCTGTTTTGGTGTTAAAACTTCAATTCCCGGTTCGGTAAAGAAATCAAGAATATCTTCAATGGTATTTTTGGCATCTTCAAGTTTTTCGTCATCAAGATCATATACAGTTACGTTAACCCCATGGGTTAAAAAACAAACCGCCCATCCACTGCCAATGAGTCCGCCGCCATATACTGTTACTTTATCAAAAATCATATTTTTCTCCTTCTATTTGTACTATTTTCTTAAAAATACTATATCGGTACCCTATTATGTTTTTTCTTTTGTCCTGCAGCATCCGCAAAAGCTGTTTATACTGCAGATTGGTCTTTATTCATTTCATCAAGCTTTTCACTAGTGAGCTTGTAGAAGAAAAATAATATCAAGCCTGAAATTATACTAAGGCACCCGGGAATAAGCATGAACATATTGAGCACGCCTACCT
>JAEXXN010000493.1 GCA_023405875.1 Bacillota bacterium
GTGTACGCAGAGGAGCATCTTATACAGCCCACCTTCATTCTGGACTACCCTGTTGAAATATCACCTCTTACAAAGAAGAAAAATGATGACCCGACCATGACTGAAAGGTTTGAAGCCTTCATTTTTGCCAGAGAAGTAGCCAACGCATATTCTGAGCTCAATGATCCGATAGACCAGCAGGAGAGGTTTGAGCAGCAGGCAAATGACAAGGAGCTTGGGGACGATGAAGCATACGCAACGGATGACGACTTTGTAAACTCACTTATGGTAGGGATGCCGCCCACCGGAGGGCTTGGTATAGGAATAGACAGAATAATAATGTTCCTTACAGATTCATATTCCATCAGGGATGTAATACTCTTCCCGACAATGAAGCCTCAGGCATAAAAGCAGTTGAAAACCGCCTATAAATTATAGGCGGTTTTTTGTTTGAGATACTATTAACAATTTGATTTTATGGTATAATCTTATTAAACATATTATTTGATCGAATAATCAAAAAATCTTTTCTCAAATATTCCTTATATTCTTTGAATACGCATAAGGAACGGCTCCTGTTTCCGTTCCGGTCTACAGGCCTACCACAGGATCATTTATTACCACTGGTTATCCTTTCATTAAATTATATAATCATAAAATAAGTGCAAAAGCGGTTGTGCAGCAGAATAGTTTTTATTTATAATAGTAATGTAATATTAATATATTATATAGTATGGCGGAATGCCGAGTCCAATAATAAGATTTAAGGAGGGAATCAAGTGACAACAAAATCAAACATCCAAGACTCCGGTATCCTTGAGAAAATGTTCAAGCTCCGGGAAAACGGCAGCAATGTAAAGACTGAAGTACTTGCCGGATTCACAACCTTCATCACCATGGCCTACATAATATTTGTTAATCCATCGATCCTTAAAGTAGCAGGTATGAATGCTGCCAATGCCCTTGGAGATGGGGCCGCCGGGTTTAATGCCTTCAATGACCCGATAGTGGGAGCGGTAATGGTAGCGACCTGTCTTGCAGCCGCAGTAGGTACTCTGGTAATGGCACTCTATGCGAACTGCCCCTATGCACAGGCACCCGGAATGGGGCTTAATGCACTATTTGCCTATACTGTTGTCCTGACAATGGGTTATACATGGCAGCAGGGCCTGGCAATCGTATTCCTTTCAGGTATATTCTCAATCATTATAACAGTAAGCAAAATCAGGATAGCCATAGTAGATGCAATTCCCGATTCGCTGAAAAATGCTGTAAGCGCAGGTATCGGACTTTTTATAGCGTTCATAGGCTTTGCAAATGCCGGGATAATCGTTTCAAATCCTGCAACTATGGTAGGCTTCGGTAACTTTGCATCACCTTCGACACTCCTCGCAATAATAGGCTTATTCATAACAGGGGTACTGCTTGCCAGAAATGTAAAAGGCGCAATGCTTATAGGCATATTTGCCACGACACTCCTGGGAATACCTATGGGAGTTGTAGCGATACCGCAGGGCTTTGTTCCGTTCTCAGCTCCTCCAAGTCTGGCGCCAACCTTCATGCAGATGGATTTTCCGGGGCTTATGAAGGCGACAGGAGCAACTGATCCCTTGAGCATACTCATTGCAATAGTAACACTTATAATTTCCTTCAGCTTTGTTGATATCTTCGATACAATAGGTACACTTGTAGGTACGGGTACAAAGGCCGGTATGCTTGACGAGAACGGCAAGGTAATAAGAATAGACAAAGCGCTCATATCCGACTCGGTTGCAACCTCAGTGGGAGCAATTTTCGGTACTTCAAACACGACAACCTATGTAGAGTCTGCCGCAGGCGTCATGGTAGGCGGAAGGACAGGGCTGACTGCGCTTGTTGTCGCAGTGCTCTTTGTTGCATGCCTGTTTATCGCGCCTATTGCCGGTTTGGTTCCGGCAGCAGCGACTGCACCTGCACTTATAATTGTCGGTGTTATGATGATGGGTGCGGTAAAGGAGATCAACTTTGACGACTTCTCCGAAGCAATACCTGCATTCCTGACAATAATAATCATGCCCCTTTCCTATGGCATAGCAAACGGTATTGCAGTGGGCTTCATTGCTTATCCGATAATGAAGCTGGCAATCGGCAAGGGCAAGGAAGTACATCCTATAATATATATACTTGCCGTATTATTTGCAGTCAGGTTCTTTACAATGGCGGGATAATCCCTATATATCGGCAAAACTGATTATTCGGTTAGAGGCACAGCTCTCTAACCGAATTTTATATATTGACCCATACAGTTAAGGTAAAGATGGGTGAAGATTTCACAAATTATGTTATAATTGTAGAAAACAGAAAAACCCGGTATGCAAAAATATATCGGAGGGAACGCATTATGTGCGTTCCGGATCCAGAGCAAACCATATAATTTCAATATTAAAGGGAGGGGTGTCCGGATGAGGGAAATAATTATGGCTATAGTAGATGTAGCTGCAGGAAGAGCCAAGGCTCAGACAGTTTTCAAGAACATAAACCTGGTGAATGTTTTTACCGGAGAGATCTATAAGACTGATGTAGCGGTCCATGACGGATACATAGCAGGCATAGGCGAGTATACCGGCGCCGTAGAGCTGGATATGGAAGGCAAATACCTTGCTCCCGGCTTTATGGACGGGCATGTGCATATAGAATCCTCCATGGTTACTCCGGGGGAGTTTGCTAAAGCGGTGTCGGTAAGAGGCACAACTGCAATAATAGCTGATCCCCATGAAATTGCAAACGTAAAGGGAATAGCGGGAATCAAATATATGCTTGAAGGTACTGAAAACCTTCCTATCGATGTATATGTAATGCTTCCGTCCTGTGTACCGGCAACCCCCTTTGAAAACTCAGGAAGCGTCCTCAAGGCAGAGGACCTGATGGAGATAATAAACCACCCAAGAGTGCTGGGCCTTGGTGAACTGATGGATTTCCAGAATGTCATACACAATGAAAAGTCCATAATGAACAAGATCGTACTGGCCAGAAATGCAAATAAATTCATAGACGGACATGGACCGCTTATGACGGGCAATGAGTTGAACGCATATATCGCGGCAGGAGTGAGGACAGAGCATGAATGTACAAGCGCAAAGGAAGCAGTGGAGCGGCTGAGGCTTGGAACTTATGTAATGCTCAGGGAGGGCTCTGCTGCACGGAATGTTATCGACCTGCTTCCCGCATTGAATGAAAGCAGCATTGCAAGGTGCATGTTCTGCACAGACGACAGGCACCCTGACGATATACTGGTGGACGGACATATCGACAACAACATAAGGTTGGCTATAAGCCAGGGGATAGATCCTGTCAGGGCGATACAGATGGCGACCCTCAATGTGGCAAAATGCTACAACCTGGAAAGAGTAGGGGCTATAGCACCCGGTTACAAGGCGGACATGGTGGTGCTGAATGACCTTGAAGCCCTGGAGGTTTTCCAGGTTTACAAGGAAGGAAAGCTCATAGCCCAGGAAGGCAAAGCGCTTTTCGAGATCAAGAGCATTAACGATTCCAAGATGAGGAACTCTGTGAATATAAAGCCGCTGGCAGAGGATTGCTTCAGTATAACCACAGAGGAGCAGGGACTGAGAGTAATAGGCCTGCAGCCGCATTCTCTGGTTACAAAGGATCTGTGGAGAAATGTGAATATATCTGAAGGGAAATACATCACCGATGAAGGAAATGACCTTCTTAAAATAGCAGTTGTCGAGAGGCATAATGCAACGGGGAACATAGGCCTTGGGCTGGTGGAGGGCCTCGGACTGAAGGAAGGTGCCATAGCCTCCACCGTATCCCATGATTCACATAACATCGTAGTAATAGGCGACAATGACCCGGATATGAGGGCGGCTGCGGAACACCTCCAGGAGATAGGAGGCGGTATTGCCATAGCGTCCAAAGGAGAGATAATCCGGTCGCTTTCACTGCCTATAGGAGGCCTGATGAGTGATATACCCCTGGAGGAGCTCCAGGAGCAGTTGGAGGATATGCTGGAGGTTGCATATAAAATGGGAGTCTCCCGCAACTATGATCCCTTTATGACACTTGCATTCCTTGCACTTCCCGTTATACCCGAGCTGAAGGTCACAGACCTGGGACTTTTCGATGTGGTGAATTTCAGGTTTACAAAAATTGACGAGGTGTAGGAAAGGGGTTTGGGAGGAAAGCATATGAACATCATCGATTTTAAAGGGGATAGCATCAGAGTTGACGGTGAATTGAGCAACAATTCAAAGCTGGCTGTTTTCTACCCCGGATATGCATACACCTTGAAAGCGCCTGTACTTTTCTACCTACAGGAGCTTTTCGCCCAAAAGGGCTTCGATATTGTTGGCATTGATTACAGATATTATGAGAATACAGGCTTCCTGAACGCCTCAGCCGAGGAAAAGGATACCTGGTTTGAATATGATTGCAGCGCCATAGGCAAGGAAATCAATGAATTTGCCAAGGCTTACAAAAGGGTCGTCTATATAGGTAAATCCCTTGGGACGACAATGCTGATGCATCAATTGAAAAGCGGCCTCATTGAGGAAAGGGCAGAGCTGGTATTCCTGACCCCGGGAGTCTATGTCCGTGAAACATACAATACCATCCTCAAAATAAAAAACAGGGTATTGGTAGTATACGGTGATGCGGATAAATACTATAACAAAACGGATGTTAAGCTTATCAGGGACAGAAAAGACACATTGATAAAAGAAATCAAAAATGCCGGCCACATATTTGAGGAAGCAGGCAGCATAAGGCAATCCATAGTAAATATTGCAGAGGTCGTTGAAGCGGTTGATGATTTTGTGGGGAATGTTCCTTAATCCATATGTTATTATAAACAGAAATAAATGTAGGGAACGGTTCATAACCGTTCCGGGCTAGGATGGTGACACATTGGATTTTCCTAAACGAAAACTGCAACGGTTGAAAGACTATGACTATAGCCAGAATGCCGCATATTTTATCACAGTATGTACACATAACAAGGCGCATTTATTTGGAGACATCATAGATGGACAAATGGTATTGAATATGTATAGTAAAATCGTATATGAAACTTATATGGATTTACCCAATCACAATAAAAATATGAAATCAGACAAATTCATAATTATGCCGAACCATATTCATAGTATTATCATTATTGATAACAGTAGGGAACGGTTCGAAACCGTTCCACAAATAAATGGCAGTAAAAAGATAAATGGGCTTCCGGAAATAATACGACAGTTGAAAACCTTTTCATCAAAACGTATTAATGAGCTTAACAAACGGAACGGTTTAGAACCGTTCCCTACGAATACAATCTGGCAGAAATCCTATCATGACCATATTATTCGTAACGACGCAGAATACAGGGAAATATGGGAATACATAGATACAAACCCATTGAAATGGGAACTGGATAAATACTATACAAATAAAATGTAGGGAACGGTTCATAACCGTTCCGGGTGGAGCCGCATTATAGCAGAGAGGTAAAAATA
>JAEXXN010000512.1 GCA_023405875.1 Bacillota bacterium
CTGTGCATAATTTCCTGTATCCTTTCCTTCTGCATCAGTTATTGTGACAATGACTACATCCATACGATATCTACCGCTTAAATACTTTGCACCTTTTCTTAGAATATCTGCTTCCTCTTCTGTAAAAAGTTTTGCCTGATCTGCTAACAGCTCCTTACCTTCATAAACAGGCTCTTCAATGTCACCTGCAGTTTCAGGTACACCATACCCCTCCGGAATTCCATAAGCTAAAAAAGCCTCGGTAGACTCCAGAAATGCTCCTGCTGCCCCATAGTTATTCCCTTCTGTAAGTCCTCCATCAAATATATCATCCAGGATACTTTTGATTCTTATATCTGTCAGATACCTTATCCCGCTGCCTGAAGTGGATATATATGCCTCCCTGTTGTCATAATCAAGCAGGAGCAATATCCCATCTCTATCAGCGCCTATGCCGTAACCGTTGTAATCGAAATAATCATCTGCATACTCCCTTGAGCTCTTGCCTTTTGTATCGGAGGTTGTGACTATGATGATATCCATTGCATACTTTTCACCCAGGGCCCCGGCAGTCTCCCTCAAGCTTTCTGCCTCAGCCGCAGTGAAGACTCCAGCCTGGTCCGCCACCAGTTCCTTATCTGCGTAAACAGAGGTTGCAATCGACATGGCAAAAGCTAAGGCCAACACTATTGCTGCTATCTTTTTTGCTTTTCCCTTTACCATATTTTAAGCCCCCCATATATCGTAAATGCAAACAACACTGCAGTTATGATCCCCGATACCAGCCTGAGCTTTTTCTTGTCTACCGGAAGTATTCCATAAGCCTTGCCGGTCTGCCCGTTAACCGCACACACATAAGTATTTCCCTCATAAATGTAAGTCAGTATCCAAACAGGCAGCAGCATGTAGTTCCATTCCTTAACTGATATACGGGCTGCATTTCTACTTATTGAGAGATTACCATAGTCTGTGATAGTCTCGTTCACCAAAATCGATGCATATTCCGTCGCCCGCTCCTCAATACCTGGTTGAACCTCTTTTTTAGTAATATCATATTTTTCCGCAAAAAAGCCGCTTAAATAAGACATGGAAAAGTCGGCAGCCTTTGATTCATCGTAGGGAGCTATGGACTCCAACAGACTTTTATTGATTTTTTTAATTGCAATCTCTTGAATATTGTTGACTAAAACTTCTCCCTTTCGCCGTATCTTGTACTGGCGATGCTCGGTATATTCTATGTTCCCGTTCCTCCATCTCCTGGTATCAGTATCCGATCCCAAAACGTCAACGTCAGCTTTGACATCTGCTATCCAATAGGGTATATATATACCCGTTACATTATCCAGTTGTGAAGTATTATAGAACCCCTTGTGAACAAATCTTCTTGATTTGGCCCATGACACAAGGTTGGCAACGGCTTTATCCTTATCATATGTGAAAGGGATGATTTTAGTCGGCTTGAACTCTCCGGTAAGCCTGTCTGTCAGCAGGACAGGGTTGTGGCAATAATAGCATAAGGTGGCAGAAGTGGTTTCTCCGGTTACCACTTCTGCCCCGCAGTTACTGCATATATATCCCTTGAGGTGACTTTGAGCCTTGTCGCCGTCATTACTGCTTTCAGCTGCTTTTTCCTCGATGCATTTATCCGCTTGCTTCAATTGAGCCTCTTTAAATTCGCTTAAACAGTATTCACATTTCATTTTTTGCAGCTCAGGATTGAATTGCAGATCACCTCCGCAATTAGGACACTTATAGGTGACTGTAGCCAATATATCACATCCTCAACTAGAACTTTCTTCCTCCGCCTCCATGGCTCCTGCCGCTGCTTGATCTGTGGGTGGTACTCCTTCCTGATGAGCCTGAGGACGACGGAGGAGGTGATTTGGGTATACGCCTTGTGGTCACATATTGGTTTACAAGATTATCCTCCGTTATACCAATATTGACAATGCTGTTCTTCCGGTACTCAAATATACGGGGCCTTGGCTTGCCCTTATATCTACTCTTTATTATGGAGAGAAAACCAAGCCCGAAGGCTCCTGAGACAGCAGCACCCACAGCTGCCTCAACAGCAGAAAGTGTATTGGCGACAGGTTCCGGCTCACTGTACTGGCCTTCCGGAATCCCTGCAGCCAGATAGCCTTCCGTCGTTTCTAAGAATGCGTTAGCTGCTCCGAAATTGTCCCCGTCGGTAAGCCCGTTATTGAAGACCGCATCCAGTATCCTTTCGATCCTCTCGTCGGTCAGATACCTTATTCCGCTGCCTGAGGTGGATATATACGCCTCCCTGTTATCGTAATCAAGGAGGAACAATATCCCGTCCCGCTCCTCGCCTATGCCGTAGCCGTTGTAATCAAAATAATCATCCGCATATTCTCTTGAACTCTTGCCTTGGGTATCAGAGGTAGTGACAATTGATATATCCATTGAATACTTCTCGCCCAAAGCCACGGCCCTCTGCTCAAGGGCAGCCGCCTCCTCTGCGGTAAAAAGCCCCGCCTGGTCTGCAACCGTCTCCTTATCTGCATGGACAATGCCGGACATTGATATGATAAAAACCATGATGAACACTATTGACAATACTTTGCTATAATTTTTCCTTACCATATCAGAAGCCCCCCTAACAATGCAAATACAAACATTGCTGCAGCCAGCATACCGGAGGTAAAGCCGAGCTTTTTCCCGTCCACCGGCAGTTCACCGTAGGACTTTCCACTCTGGCCGTTAACTGCATATATATAGGTCTTTCCATTGTACTTATAGGTGAGTATCCATGCGGGCAGCAGCGTATAATTCCATCCTTTTATTGCTATGTCCACATCGCTCCTGTTCATTGATACCCTGTTATAGCCTCCTATAGTCTCCTTCACCATAACTGCCGCATATTCCCTTGCCCTTCCTTCAATTGAAGGCTGTACCTCAGTTTTGGTTATGTCATACTTCTCAGCGAAAAAACCGCTTAAGTAGGGCATAGAAAAATCAATTGCCTTTGCTTCATCATAGGGAGATATGGAGTCAAGCAGTCCCTTGTCGATCTTCCTCATGGCCACCTCATGCATATTGTCTACATCAATCTCTCCCTGTCTTTGTATCCTGTATTCGCTATGCTCGGTATATTCTATGTCCCCTACCCTCCATATCCTTATATTGGTACCTGTTCCCGAATAATCTATATCTGCCTTTACATCAGCCATCCAATAGGGTATATAAATACCTGTTATCTTTTCAAGCTGTGAAGCGCTGTAAAACTCCTTCGGAACAAACCGCCTGGACTTGGCCCATGACAAAAAGCTGCCGACTGCCTTATCCTTGTCATAGCTGAAGGGTATAAGCTTAGTGGGCTTGAACTCTCCTGTAAGTCTGTCTGTCAGCAGGACAGGATTGTGGCAATAATAGCAGAAGGTGGCTGAAGTGGTTTCCTCCGTCACTACCTCAGCTCCGCAGCTGCTGCATGCATAGCCTTTGAGATGGCTATGTCTGCTTTCAGCTTCTGTTCCGCTGCGGCCGGCGGCTTTTTCTTCGATAGCCCTGGTCGTTTTCTCCAGCTCAGCCTCGCTAAACTCGCTTAAGCAGTATTCACATTTGGATTTTTGAAGCTCGGGGTTGAATTTCAACCCTCCTCCGCAATTGGGGCACTTATAGCTGCTTGTTGACATTCTATCACTTCCTTGCTAATTAAAAGGCTTTCCGCATTCAGGGCAGAATTTCGGTTTTTGCCCGGTTATCACATGTCCGCAATTGCCGCAGCTGGTGGCCTCGGGTTTTTTGCTCCCGCACTCAGAGCAGAACTTTCCGCTGTTTGCCTTGCCGCAGCTGCACTTCCACTGTTCTGCCGCCGCATCAACCGGCTGCTGCACCTTTGGAGCCTGCTGAGCCTGCTGCTGCATATTTGACTGGGAAGCGGCACCCATGAAGCCGCCTCCTGTCTGCATACCCATACCCATTCCCATAAACGCCGCTGCGCTTCCTGCGGAGTTTGAGCCGGCAGCCTCCAGTCCTCTTGCTATGGAGCCCTGAACATAGCCTTCCCTTACTCCCGGATCTCCCAGCATGGCACCCTTGTTGCGCATGTTGATAAGCTCCTTGGACTCATCGTCATAGGATATGCTGGCTATGCCCACCGATTGTATTTCAAAACCGCGCATTCTCTTCCAGTCTGCATCCAGGACATTGGACATGTACTGGCTCAGCTCCCTGCCCTTGGAAGCCACATGAGATATTCTTATGCCATCTACAGACATTTGATTCATGGAAGTCTGCAAGGCTTCCAGAAACTCTGAAAGGTATTGCTCGTTGATATCCTCTATTTCAACTCTGTTCTGGTTCCTGGGGATAGCCTCCCGGAAGAACAGCAGCGGGTCGGTTATCTTTATCGAATAGGTACCGTGTGTCCTCAGGAACAGCTCTGAGTTATAGAAATTATCAAAGTAATTCAGCGGATTTTTTGTTCCGAACTTGATGCCTTTAATCTCCTGCAGGTTTATATAGTATACCTTTTGAGCTGTTGGTGTAACTCCGCCAAATTTAACGCGGTTAAAGGATTCCTCCTTTATAGCATCCTCCAGATCTCCGTTAAAAAGAGAAGGAAGCGATGAATCATCTACGGTATAGTATCCCTCTTCCGCAGTAAAATCAACCACTCTGCCGCCATCAAGCAGCATCATGAATTGATTGGGGTAGACATGCACGACGGAACCGTTGGAAACTGTGTTATCAGTCCCTTTGACGTTGGAATTCCGCCTGTCGTCCTTGCGTACCTTTATTCCAGATGTAAATACAGTTGTATCGCTCATATTGTCAGGTTCGATTACCTCCAGCCACTGATCGGCTAATGAACCTCCTATGGCACTGGCTATAGCCTTTATTATACCCATATTCACCCACTCCTCGTATTTTTTCTATGCTACATTCTCATAGTATCAAATGGTCAATGATACATCAATATGCAAATGCAGCTTGTTATAAGCATAAAAAATAACCACAGCCTTGGACGCTAAGGTTATGCGAATATAATTGATATGTTGAACCGGCTGATAACGAGTACAAAGTTCCTACTGCCGGCCCTTTTCCAGCCTGTAATAATCCATGGTTGAGGTTTCCTGGAAGCCGCAGGAGCTGTAGAGGTTCAAAGCATTTTTATTGGTAGCTGCTACCTGGAGTATTATTTCCTTTGGCTCAAGCCCCTTAAATATTGCTACCGCGCTGCCAAGGATAGCCCTTCCATAGCCCAGGCTCCGGTATTCCGGGAGTACCCCCAGCCCATATATGCCATATACCTCGCCGCTGGTTTCCAGGTGGACCTTTCCTATTGTTTTGCCCCCTGCCTCTGCCATGTATATCAGCATACCGCACTTCTCTTCCTCCTCAGGCATGATAGCATCCCTTTCACTCGGTTCCAAATCAAAGTATATTGCGTTCTGGCGCATTATCTCCATTGAATCCGCATTGGTGGCCTTCCTCAGGACCACACTGCTTTGGGATGGATTGCCCGGCATATCTCCTTTAAGATACATTTCATATTCCGAGTGGTCATACTCAGCCTGCATAGACCTGATAAAGCTCAAACCCGCTTCCGATCCCGCATCAGAGAGCAGAAGCATTCCCCGGCACTCTCTTTTTTCCCATTCATCCTTTACAAGGGAAAAAAGCCTTTTGAATATCCCTCTTCTCCTGTACCCGGGATGCACCATCCCGTTCACTTCCATGTCAGGTCCCCCGAAGTGGCATATCCCGATATAACCGATAAGCCTGTCTCCATAATAATACATGAATTCATTGATATGCCCCGTCTCTTCTTTTACCGTCAATGCCCTGTTCAGCTTGTAATCCAGCTCCAGCTTCAAGGCTGTCATATCCGTTTCCATACATATTTTCTGAAGCCCGGATATATCCTCATAATCGGCTCTGCTTACTTTCTCCTTCAGCTTTATATAGGACTCCTTCATATTTGCTTCTATTTCGCCCACCCCGCATTCAAATAAAATAATCGCAGGTCCTTTGGGACCCTAAGACTATTATGAAGCATTCAGCCTTCAAAATCAATTTTATCCGTGTACTCAACCGTTTTTTTGTTTACAGCAGTAACCAGCAATGCATAACCTCCGAGCAGCAGCCCTGAAAGCAGCCATATTCCGCCAAATTTCAACCGTAGTATCATAATACTGCTGAATACCGAAGCACACAGAGCCCCTACCTGTACTGCAAGGGAGCTTAGGGACAGCACACTGGCCCGCATATTGCCCGGAGTCAGTTTATTTACCAGGGTGCTTTCAGCAACATTACCGGCTCCCAGCAGCAGGTACATAACAGCATAACATAATATAAAGCCTGTTGTGTCCTTCTGCATTGCAAAAACAGCAATAGAGGCTCCAAAGGCAATACGGCACAGATTATATACCTTCCAACCGCTATATTTATCCAGCAGCTTCTGGGAAGCCATATTGCCGGCAGCCACTGCCATAAAGCCCACAAAGGCGATGATCCCCAGCAGCCACACGCTGTTCTGCGCTGAGGGAAGCTGCATGAATGCAGGCTGCCAGTATGTCTCGATCACACTGAAGAAGATACCTGTAAAGAAAGCCCCTGCAAACAGGAGCCGGAAGCCCATGGTTGAGAATATCACCTGCTTTCCCTTTGTGATATGCTCCCTCAGGGTGGTATGCTCTGCTTTTTCATGTATGGACTGTTCTTTGACAAAAAGCACCACCATGGCAAAAAGCGCTGCACTGAATACCATACGCATTATGATATTTGCCATATAGCCCTTTGCAGCGCCGGCCAGGAAGCCTCCTGCAATGCCTCCCAAACCAAGACCTATTCCGTCCAGCAGTGCCATACGGGATACCACCTTTGCAAGACAGCCTTCTCCCTTCTCCAGAATAGCCTGATCTATAAAAAGCGCATCCAGGCTTCCCGAGGAAAAAGCCCTGCCCAAGCCGTGAAAAAACATTGCAAATACCAGCCACAGCATATTATCTGCCGCAAGGAGTATGGAATAGGATACGAACTGAAAAACGCAGGACATCAGAAATACCTCCCTGCGCCCGTGTATATCGGCAAAAATACCGCTTGGAAGCTCCATGGAAAGAACAGTCATCGAATATATTGCAAGGAGCAGCGGGAGGGTTTGCAGGCTTGAGCCCCTTTCCAGCAAGGCCAGATTCATCACAGGTATTACTATCCCGACAGAGAAGCTGTTAAAGACAATAATGACCTGGCTGATTCTATTCATTCCCTATCTCCTCTGCATTGTATGCTATGACGGCATATTCCCACGGGCTGCTTTCAGCCGTCGGTGACGAATGCTGCTCAATGAAGCCGGTTACAAGCCTGATGAGCTCCTCTGATTCCTTTTTATTCAAATGCACCACTCCTGATAGGATATCTCCCCATTTTTGCAGTTTACCGGCATCATATTCTTCCGACAGACCGGCCCGTTTCTTCATCTGCTCTCTAAACCCATCGTAAACCTGGGCGATACAATTCTGCACCAGCACCTCCTTCTGCTCCGACAGCCCATCCGTCCGGTTCAGCCCTATGGAGACCATCACCTGTGCGTGCCTGTAGAAGCTTGCAGTTATTCCGTTGACTGTTTCTGTATGATCCAGCTCAACAATCCCCAACTGCACCAGCTTTTTTATGTGGTGCTGCACCCCCGAGGCGGATATCTGCAGCTTGTCGGAAAGCTGCTTCGGGGTCATTGGTGAGCCTTGGATACTCAATAGCCTCAGCAACTGCTGACGGGTAGGGCTCATATATATGTCCAGTTCTTTTTTTGTTGTAAGTGAAATTTTTTTCATGTGGCAATACCTCCTTAACAACGTTACATACATCATAACATTACATACTGTGTAACGTCAAGTGATAGGAAGGATTCGTCATATCTGAAGTTATTATAGGCTTTGGAGTGCAGGTGAAATATTATACTGCAACGAAGCTCCGAAACCAGAACTTCTAAGCTCATTCCGGGCAGCAGCAAAACTCGCTCCGCTCAAACAGTTGCTGCTGCTATTCCTTCATTTCACTAAGAAGTTCTAAGGTTTCTCCGCAAAGCTGCCGTATAACATTTCACAGCATTCCAAAGCCTACTATCCTTAGTTTGCAACCTCGAAATCCATCCATAGGAATGGAGCATACGTAGGGAACGGTTCTAAACCGTTCCGCTCTTCTATGTCGTATTCTCCTACCATTATGCAGCTCATTTTTACTGCCCCGGCCTGAACCCTCCCCCGGGATTGTTCATAGTTGTGTTCCCGGTGGTGGGGAGCTCCCCGTTAAGCTGCTTGGTTATGTTCTCCACTCTGTCCCTTATAAAATTGATTATGGAAGAGGAATTCCCCATCATTCCCATATTGCCTCCCGGTCCGCCTCTCATGCCTCCCGTTCTTCCTTCCTGAGGCTGTGGCCTTTCACCTTCGGGCTTTTCACCGTTTCCGGGTCCATCCGACGGCGGGGCTCCGCCCTGGGCCGGTATTCCCTGCGGCTGTCCGGAGGAAGAAGCTGCTTCAGCTACTTCAGCTGCTTCTGAATATTTTATGCTTGCTTCGAACTGTTCCATAGTAACGAATTTTGACGGGTCGGCTTCAACATATGGTCTTATTGTATCCCCCAACGCCTTTACCCTGGCCTCAAAGCCTTCAAGATACTCAAGCAGCTCATTTACATAGCCGTGATACCTTTCCTTGTATTCCTCAACAGCAAGAAGCTTGTCTATAAGAGGTAGCTCCTCCATATTTACGCCCATAACCGGTTCATCTATCGGAATAGTCGCAGCAGCTCCACCGCCTCCGAAACCGTTTATCGACATGTTGAAATCCCATGGAAGCACTGTGAATTTTCCATTCTGCCCGTAAAGGTAATAGTTTTGCGCCATATTTCCGCTATAGCTGTCATAGTTGCCGAGGACTGTATTCCCTGCTATATATCTAAGTGCACTGTCCACATCAAGTACGCTCTCTATATCTCCTTTTTCTCCCTCGGGCATTTCATTCAGGAGCTTTATGAAATTTTTCAGGTCTGCCTTGCTTTCATCCTCCCCTATTTTCAGCTCACTGGCGTCGTAATTGCTGCCTTCAACGTATTGAAGCGTACTGCCCTGTTCCTGCTTATACAAGCTTCCGTCACTGCTGCCGAAGCTTCTTTCCAGGAAGCTGTCGTCTATTGCTTCAACACACAGGTAGAAACCATACAGCTCATCGTTTATATATATATTGGCAAAGACCGCCTGGGGTACCGCCTCTCCAATCTCTTCAAGGGCTTCATAGCTCAGGTATTCCCTCATATAGGAGGCATCGGAGTACATATTGTTCACAACCAGTTCATCAAGCCCGAGAAGGCTTTGACCATCAACATACTTGTCAAACTTGATCCTGAAGCTGTAGCGTTCCGACTCGCTGCCTGCAACAGACCGCAGGGTCAGGTTCCCCTTTGTACGGAAGCCTGCATTTTCCACAGTTGTGCCGTCTACCGTCACCTTTGCGCTTTTGTACTCCTCCGCCATAGGGTCTGCAAGTATGCTCTTCCAATCCTCAGCCGCTATTTCGACCTTGATATCGATCACCTTATCCTTTTCAAATATCCCTTCATAGCCTGAAATACTTTCCTGGGCAGCGCTTCCAACGCTCTCCTCATTTGTGTCCCCCACCGCCTCAGCACTATTGCCGCTGAGGTTACCGCAGCCTGCCAATACTGAAGCCAGCAGCACAAATACAAGTGTGAGCGCTGCTATTCTTTTGACTCTGATATCTTTCATATATACTTCCTCCAATCTCTAAAATTCTGACGAATCCGCACACATTGAAAGTGTGATATTCAGATTCCCGTTTCTGCATCTGAGCTCATCAAGGAACTCCTTCTGGCTCGCTTCCTTTTTCATGGTCACTATATAAACCAGCTCGTAAAGGCTGCCCAGATTGGTAGTCTTGACCTTCATAAGCCGTGCACAGGTTGTAAATCCGGCGAATATATCCTCAAAGGCTCCCTGATAATCCAGATCCTCCGGTATTGTTATCTTAAGCTGCTTCTGCAAGGTGCCTGAAGCTCCGTATCCGAGAACATCCAGCACCACCATCAGTATGCAGAGTACGGCAGTGAACAGCACCGCATATGCAAAGGATCCTACTCCGCAGGCAAGCCCTGCTGCCATTGTAAAGAGCACGTAGGCGATATCCTTGGGGTCCCCCGGGGCACTTCTGAACTTGATTATAGAAAAGGCCCCTGCAAGGCTGAAGGCTCTTGCCACATTGCTTCCTATCAGCAATATGATTATGGCGACTACTGCAGGTACCATCACCAGTGTAAGTGAAAAGTTCCTGCTGTAACCGTTTTTGCTGCTGGTCTTCATGTAGGTCAGGCTTATAAGCCCTCCCAGTACAAAGGATACTATTATTGTCAATACTGCGGTTGCCAAAGGTATTGAGGCACTATCCGCGGTTGTTCCGAATATTGCTTCGAGCATATACTCCCTTCCCCCTTTATACTTATTTCTTCCATTATTTTTCTTTGATATTCTGTACCGTATTTTGAAAAGCTTGTGCTGTAAACCCTTAATTCCGAAAGCAGCCTGGACAGCCACAGAGGCATGCTGTTCCCGGCCTTGACCTCCATCAGCCATTTCCCCGGATGGAGCAGAGGCTCTCCGTAGCTTCCGCTTTCAAGGCTCAGATCACTTCTTCTTGTTCTTATATTGGTATCGAAGGTGATCCTCAGCTCATGATTTTCCTTGCAGAACATTGCTTTTCTGTCATAAGCCAGATAAAGCTTCGGTTCCAGCTTATACAGCTTCAGCATATACTCAATTTCCTTCAGGACCTGCCTGTTCATGTATTTCCTGAATTCCGGCCTTACCCCGCTGCTTACGAATTGATATGCTTCCCCAAGCTTTAAGGAGGTCCTTCTTTTATTGACAATGCCCTGAAATTTCTTCTTTATCTCAAGGTATACCTTCTGGTCCCTCTGAGGCACACCGTATGCCCTCAGCCGCAGCTTCTGCTTATATTCCGGCTTGGCCAGGGAGCTTCTTATAAGGTAATCGTCCCCTGTGTCGTAATATATATTGCTTATTGTATAAAACTCATGGGCCTTATTGTATTCATCAGGCTCCATATGCTCCGGAAGCCGGTTTTGCAGCTCCCGGTATATGCCGGTATCAATCAGGTACTTTTTCTCATACCTGTTGAAAATTTCTATCGACATCAAAATCACTCCTTTCATTTCCGATGGTCCTTTCACCGCTTCATTGAGCTCATTTTACAAAGTAAAGCTTAAATGAATCTTAAATATAAATTTAAACCTAACTTATTGTGCTGGTTGATAACGAGTCTACAGTTCCGAGGCTAAGAGTTTGTAAGCTTGTATAGGGCTGCGTCAAAC
>JAEXXN010000547.1 GCA_023405875.1 Bacillota bacterium
GCTTGACCGTGAGGTGCTTGTTCATCTGAGAGGCGGAGACCTGGAGATAAACTGGTCCGGTGAAGGGGATGTATATATGACGGGGCCTGCGGTCGAGGTCTATCAAGGAAATTACATACAAAGGTAAATGTATTATGAGCACGGAAGGATGATGGATTTGATAAAGAGCATGACGGGCTTTGGTAGAGGAGAATTCAGCCAGGGTACCAGTACTTTTTCTGTTGACGTAAGGTCTGTCAATCACAGGTACAGCGACATATCGGTAAGAATGCCCAGGGCAATGACAGTTCTTGAAGAAAAGGTCAGGGAGTTTGTGGCTGAAAAAGTCAGCAGGGGAAAAGTAGATGTGTACATAAATTACAGTACCTTTGGGCAGAGCTCACAGGTGAAGCTGGATACCAATCTGGCCAAGGCCTACGTGGATTCCCTCAATACTCTGAAGGATATGTTCAGCATCAGGGATGACATAAGCTTATCCTTGCTTACAAGGTTCCCGGATATAATGGCTCTTGAAACGGTTGAGCAGGATATGGATGAGCTGTGGCTGATACTTAAAGGGGCATTGGATATTGCTTTCAAGGCCCTGGTTGAAATGAGGCAGCGGGAAGGTGAGAGGCTCAAAGTGGATCTGCTTGAAAAGCTTTCAGGCATAAGCGGCTTCGTGGAGAGCATCAGGGAAAAATCAGAGGGAATGGTTGATGAATACAAGCTTAAGCTATATGATAGGATAAAAGAGCTTACAAAGGATATACCCATTGATGAAAACCGGATTTTGACAGAAGTAGCGGTATATGCCGACAAATCCAGCATAGATGAAGAGCTGGTAAGGCTGGAGAGTCATATGGAGGAGCTGCGCAAGGCACTTAATTTCAATGGCTCGGTAGGTAAGAAGCTGGACTTTATAATCCAGGAGATGAATAGGGAGGTAAATACTATCGGCTCGAAGATCACCGACCTGGGAATACTGAATAACGTAATAAGCATTAAGACGGAAATAGAAAAAATAAGAGAACAAATTCAAAATATTGAATAACCGGAGGTACGAAATGGCTATTAAACTGATAAACATAGGCTTTGGGAATATTGTATCGGCAAACAGATTGGTTGCAATCGTCAGTCCTGAATCAGCGCCGATAAAGAGGATAATACAGGAAGCAAGAGACAGGGGCATGCTTATTGATGCTACTTATGGCAGAAGGACCAGATCGGTTATAATAACAGACAGCGATCATATCATTCTTTCTGCTGTTCAGCCGGAAACAGTAGCCCATAGGCTTGTGGACCGTGAAACAGAGGTAGATGAAGAGGAAGGTTCGGAGGAATAAAATTCGGAGGGGAATATGAAGAGCAAGGGGCTTCTTATAGTTATATCAGGACCTTCTGGCGCAGGTAAAGGCACTATATGCCGGGAGCTTCTCCGTACCTACAGGGACGATCTGGAGCTTTCCATCTCGGCGACCACCAGGCAGCCGAGGGAGGGCGAAATAGAGGGAACGAATTACTTTTTCAAGGATAAGGCCGAGTTTATAAGCATGGCTGAGAACGGGGAGTTCATTGAATATGCAAAGGTGCATGACAACTATTACGGAACTCCCAGGAAATATGTCATGGATAAGCTTGAAGAAGGAAAAAATGTTATATTGGAGATCGATGTTCAGGGTGGGATGAAGGTCAGGCATGTTTTTGACGAGGCTGTATTCATTTTTATAATGCCGCCTTCTTTCGAGGAACTAAAGAAGAGGATCATAGGCCGCGGTACAGAAACAGAGCAGGATATCTGCAAAAGGATGAAAAATGCAATAGGTGAAATAAATCATGTACATAACTATGATTATGTGGTTGTGAATGAAGATGTCAAGGATGCAGCTGCAAGGATCAACTGTATTCTCACTGCAGAAAAGTGTAAAATAAAGAGATGTAATATTGACTTTGAGAATTTCAAGGAGGAATAATAGTGATATATCCTACTTTATCATCATTATTGGAAAAGGTCGACAGCAAGTATACCCTTGTTGTTGCAGTGTCAAAAAGGGCAAGACAGCTTGTAGACGGGCAGCCCAAGCTTACCAGGGTGGATTCAAACAAACCTGTAACGATAGCAATAAATGAAATCAATGACAGCAAGATCGTGTATGAGAGAAACAAGCTTGAAAGATCAGAGGAGCCCATGGCAGAGGATAATAACATATTACTATGAAGCAATAGCGAGAATTCTATGAAATCAAGGAAATATTTACGCGAAATATATAGGTGAGTAAAATGCTTAAAGGAAAGAACATAGTTCTGGGGGTATCGGGAGGAATAGCTGTTTATAAGGCTTGCGAGCTTGTAAGCAGGCTAAAGAAGCTGGATGCGGAGGTGCATGTCATTATGACGGATTCCGCTTCCAGGTTTGTAGCGCCGCTTACCTTCCAGTCACTTTCATTAAACCAGGTGGTTGTAGATATGTTTGAATCGCCCAATTACTGGGAAATAGAGCATATCTCCCTTGCAAAGCTGGCTGATGTGCTTGTGATTGCACCTGCAACTGCCAATATAATCGGAAAGCTTGCAGCAGGGATTGCCGACGACATGCTTTCCACCACAGTTATGGCTACAAAAGCGCAGGTCGTGATAGCACCTGCAATGAATACCAATATGTATGAGAATCCGGTGGTCCGGAAAAATATACAGAAGCTGAAGGACTTGGGCTATATTTTTGTTGAGCCTGAGGAAGGGCGTCTTGCCTGCGGAGATGTAGGAAAAGGAAAGCTGGCCGATCCCGCTGTAATCCAGGAGGCTATAATTGATTTATTGAACCCCAGGCAGGACCTGGAGGGAAGGACTGTATTGGTGACTGCGGGCCCAACCAGGGAAGCCATTGATCCCGTAAGGTTCATATCCAACAATTCCACCGGCAAAATGGGCTTTGCAATTGCTGAAAGAGCAGCAAAAAGAGGGGCAAGGGTACATCTGGTCTCAGGGCCTGTGAACCTTGAAACGCCTTGGGGAGTAACCAGACATAATATAGTATCGGCTGAGGAAATGCACAGCAAGGTAATGGAGCTTTATACCCAGTGCGATATAATAATCAAAGCTGCTGCAGTAGCTGATTATGCCCCTGAGACGGTATTCGGCCAGAAGGTGAAGAAGACCGAGGAAGAGCTTGTCTTAAGGCTTAAGAAGAACCCCGACATACTGTATGAGCTGGGAAAGCTGAAGGGAGACAGGATACTGGTAGGCTTTGCAATGGAAACCGAAAACCTCATTGAAAATGCCGGTCAGAAGGTAAACAAGAAAAATCTTGATTTTATTGTAGCCAACGATCTGAATGAAGTGGGTGCGGGCTTTGCGGCAGATACCAATGTGGTTAAGCTGATAGACAGAGAAGGTAATATAGAGAGCATACCGCTTAAGAAAAAGCACGAGGTTGCGGATATAATCCTTGATAGGATAAGAGCTATAAAGCGTACGTAAGGGTACGCTTTTTACATAGGATAGGATGTGAAATTATTTTGGATGCCCGCTGGACGCCCCTGCGGATTTTATATCCTGGTATTGCAGGGGCGGCCATTGGCCGTCCGGATAATTGCACGCACATACTTTTGGGGGAAGAAATATGAATAACAATTTATTTGCTGAGGTAATAGTGGCAAACAAATGCAAAGAGACTGACAGGACATACAGCTACCTGATTCCTGAAGGAATGAAAGAGTCGGTCAGGGTGGGCAGCAGGGTCATAGTGCCCTTCGGCATGGGCAATAAGCAGGTTGAGGGCTATGTTACCGGCATAGGCAGTACCATAGACTTCAATATTTCAAGGGTCAAGCCTGTAGCCAGGGTGCTGGACGACGAGCCGGTAATGACCCCGGTGCTGGTAGAGCTTGCCGGATGGATGAAGGATAAGTACCTTTGCTATCATATAGATGCAATACAGGCGATAGTACCTTCTCCCGTGAGGACAAAGAGCAGCTGCACCATAGAGCTTTGCGACCGGGAGGATATATATGAAAAGCTTGCCAGGCTCAACTCCAACAATGCGATGGAGATAGCAGAGTTTCTGGAGTTGAACGGTGGAAGTTCCAAGCTGGAGGAGCTGAAGGAATATTTCAGCGGCCTCAAAGTAGATTATTATATCAAAAAGCTTATAGATGCTGGAGTTGTAAGCAAGCTTCAGGTGATAGGCAATAAAATAGGGAAGAAAACAGAGAAGCTGCTGTATCTGAATGGGGATCAATGCTTTGAACTGAAAAAGAATGCAAGCAGGCAGAAGGAGATATTGGAGCTTCTGAAGGAAAGGCCCGGACTGCCCCTTTCACAACTCCGGGAAATATGCGGTGATTGTGATGCCGCAGTAAAGACGATGCAGAAAAAAGGATATATACGGATAGAGGAAATTGACGATTACAGGAAGGTGGACTCAAAGGTATACAGCGAGAAAAGCCATGAGCTTACACCGGATCAATCAAATGCTTTAGCGGGCATCAGGAGATTGTTTTCCAAGGGAAAGGCCGTTGTTCTCCATGGTGTCACCGGAAGCGGAAAAACCGAGGTATATCTTGAGCTTATTGAGGAATGCCTGTCGGAGGGTAGAGATGCCATTATGCTGGTTCCGGAAATATCCCTTACTCCCCAGATGGTATCACGCTTTAAAAATCGATTTGGAGACAACATTGCCGTTATGCACAGCAGTCTTTCAGAGGGAGAAAAGTACGACGAATGGAGGAAAATCAAGGCCGGTATCGTCAAAGTCGCTATAGGGGCCCGCTCGGCTGTATTTGCACCCTTTAAGTCATTGGGGATAATAATAATAGATGAAGAGCATGAGCATACTTATAAATCGGAAATAAAGCCCAAATACCTGACCCGTGAGGTGGCGGAAAAAAGATGCCGGCTGGAAGGTGCGCACCTGCTTATGGGTTCTGCTACTCCTTCCGTTGAGACCTATTACAGGGCAAGCATCGGAGAGCTTGGCCTGGTTGAGCTGCCCAAAAGGGTTAACGGGAGCCCGATGCCTGAGGTTGAGGTAGTTGATATGAGGGAAGAGCTGAAAGCGGGCAACAAGACTATATTCAGCAGCAGCCTGACAGACGCTGTGCTCGACACCCTGAGAAGCGGCGACCAGATGATATTGTTCCTGAACAGGAGGGGACATTCTACCTTCGTATCCTGCAGAGAATGCGGAATTGTTATGAAATGCCCCCGGTGCAGCATCAGCCTCACCTATCATATGAAAAGTGAAAAGCTGGTTTGCCATTACTGCGGCTATGAGAGGGATAATCCCGTGGTGTGCCCCAAATGCAAAAGCGATAAAATAAAATACTTCGGAGTAGGAACTCAGAAGCTGGAGAAGGAATTTCAGAAAAAATTCTCGGTACGGAATGTACTGAGAATGGATGCGGATACAACCTCAAGAAAGAACTCCCACCAGGAGATATTGGACAAATATAGGAGAAGGGAAGCCAATGTACTGCTTGGCACGCAGATGATATCAAAGGGACTTGACTTTCCTGATGTCACACTGGTAGGTGTAATAGCGGCAGATACCAGCCTGAACCTGCCCGATTTCAGGGCGGGGGAGCGGACCTTTCAAATGATAGCCCAGGTGGCAGGCCGCTCAGGAAGAGCGGAAAAAACAGGCAGAGTAATCGTACAGACATATAATCCCGAGCATTATTCCATTGAATATGCGCGTTACCATGATTACAAGGGCTTCGTCGAAAAGGAGCTTATGCTCAGAAAAGAGATGGGATATCCCCCGTTTTCAAGCCTGGCCAATATAGTCATAAGCGGAACGGTGGAAGCTGAAGTTATAAAGCTTGCCAATGAAATCAGCATTCAGCTTGATGAAAGCATGAG
>JAEXXN010000533.1 GCA_023405875.1 Bacillota bacterium
GTATTCTTCACTGCTCCAGCTTTTCGGCTTCAGTTCGAAATAAATGATGTCCATCTTGGAGCGGGTCATTTTATCTGCAACCATAGGCGTCAAAAATTCATAAGTAATGGTGGTGTTTGGAAGAATCAATTTTTTCCGCTCGTTGACCCTGATAAGAAAATGTTCCTTTGCCTCGTCCACAAGAAAAGCAGCTATCGGAACACCCAAAGCCTGGGATATCTTTCTTAACGATGACAGGGAAGGATCGATCAGGTCTCTTTCTATCTGTGAAAGATAGCCGGCTGTAAATTGCGTCTTTTCTGCCAGCTCATTTAATGTCAGGCCTTTCTGCCGGCGTATCTCTCTAATTCTGAAACCAAGCAATGTTAAAACCTCCTATTGTGACTCTCTATATTTATCAGTACAGTAATTAATTTCTATTATAATACACAGGACCTTTTTTTAATATAATTTTAATTATAATAAACAAAGCTAATTATGACTAAAAATTTTTCGTTGACAGCGGATTATTTTAGTAGTAATGTTTTTATAAATAATAAATTTATTATATTATTTATAAAATAGTCATGGCGTTTCCGGAAAACAATGGTTGAACGATCCGGATTGTCACTGAAAGGGAGGAGTGTTATTAATGAAGATTGCAGACATCAAATTTGAAAAAAAGAGACTTCAATTAAAGGAGCCCTTTGTCATTGCGCTGGGTGTGATAGAATATTGCGAGTCAATGATTGTGAAGATCGTTACCGACGAAGGCATAGTGGGTTATGGAGAAGCAGCGCCTTTTGCACCTGTTACAGGCGAATACATAGATGGGGTTGCCATAGCACTCAACGCTTTCAAAAATGCTCTGATAGGTGAAAACCCCATGGCAATAGACCGCATCCATACCGTCATGGATAAAATTACCGTAGGAAATACATCGGCAAAAGCAGCAATAGACATTGCGCTGTACGATATCAAAGGCAAAGCCTTGAATATGCCTTTGTATATGGTTTTGGGCGGACATTCCGACAAATTGGTTACTGATTGCACTCTCGGCATCAAGGCCCCTGAAGAGATGGCAAAGTCTGCCATGGAATTAGTAAAGCAAGGCTATACCATTCTGAAGGTCAAAGTAGGTATTGACCCCCACGAGGATATCAATATCATAAAGACACTTCGGGAAGCAGTAGGTGATAAGATTCATCTAAGGGCAGACGCTAATCAGGGTTGGAATGTAAGCACGGCTATTGAAGTGCTGCGTGAATTCGAGAAGTACGGTGTCGACGAGTGTGAGCAGCCCCTGCCATATTGGGATATCGAAGGCCTGAAGCGTGTACGGGATAATTCACGTATCAAGATCATGGCTGATGAAAGCCTGCATTCGCCTAAAGACGCTGTACGCTTGATCCGGGCTCAGGCAGTAGACATGTTCAATATAAAGCTGATGAAATGCGGCGGCCTTTATAAGGCTCTTCAGATCAACAGCATCGGCGAAGCAGCCGGTGTCAACTGCATGGTTGGCTGTATGGCGGAAACCGAGCTTGCAATTTCTGCAGGAGCAAGCCTTATTGCTGCCCAGCATAATATTACTGATGGAGATATGGACAGCTATCTTGATTTCAACTGTAATGATATAAAAGGAAGCTTTACTGTTGTGAAGGGTGTCATGACCCTGTCCGACAGACCTGGCCTCGGTGTTGCTGTGAGCTTTTAAACATGTTCATTTAATTTTAGGCGAGCACTCAGGAAAATTGCTTCCGCCAACCTGTTATTTTAAAACGCTTTAGTGCCAGTCTATCAACTTATTCTATTGACTATATTTATAATAAAACAGCCCAGAAGCATTCGTACATCTTGCTTACGGGCTGTTTTCGCATTTACTTATGATACGGTTCACTGCCCTACCCAAGCCCCTTGTTTTTATGAGTGCATTGTGTTATATAATTGGTAGCATATAACATTCATATGTAACGATCACCTATAAATGGATTTCACAAATTATATAATACCAGGATTTATGAGTGGTCAATAATAAAATACCTTGTTTAGGAGATGAAAACTATGTATTGTGTTCAGGAAATCACACCGGACATATTTTGGGTCGGCGGCAGTGACAGGCGGTTGGAGCTTTTTGAGAATATGTTTCCATTGCCAAATGGTGTGGCATATAATTCTTATTTAATCATGGATGAAAAAACAGCCCTGATTGATACTGTTGACCGTTCCATTGGTCAATTATATCTTGAAAATATTACTCATGTGCTGGGGGGTCGTGAGCTCGATTATCTGGTTATAAACCATATGGAACCCGATCATTGTGCCAATATCGAGGAAATAGTGCGGCGTTATCCCAATGTGAGACTTGTGGGAAACAAAAAGACGTTCCAATTCCTGGAACAATTCTATGAAATGGATATGACCTCCAATTATTTAGAGGTACAGGATGGAGAGGAGCTTTCCCTCGGCTGCAAGACACTTCGCTTTTATACCGCTCCCATGGTTCATTGGCCTGAGGTTATGGTAACTTATGAGGTATCCCGGAGCATCTTGTTCTCCGCAGATGCCTTTGGCTCCTTTGGTGCATCCTCCGGAAACCTCTTTGTTGATGAGATGGATGATATTGATATCGGTGAAGCGAGGCGTTATTACTCAAATATTGTAGGCCGTTACGGTTCCCAAGTCCAGGCTTTATTCAAAAAGCTGTCGGGACTTGAAATCAATATGATCTGCTCCTTGCATGGACAGATCTGGCGTGGTGAAAAAATTCCCTTCATACTGGATTTATATGATAAATGGAGCCGTTATGAGCCGGAGAAAAAAGGTGTGGTACTTGTATATGCATCCATGTACGGCAATACGGAAAATGTAGTACAGGCTCTGGCAAATAAGCTGGCACAGCGGGGTATTCGTGACATGCATATGTATGATATATCGAAAACCCACGCTTCCTATATCATCTCGGATTTATGGAAATACAGCCACATGGTGCTTGCATCCCCTACTTACAATATGCATCTTTATTTTGCCATGGACGCATTGCTGAAAGATATTTCGGTACTTGGTTTAAAGAACCGTAAAGTGTCTGTCATCGGTAATCATACCTGGGCAGGTGCAGCAACGAAATGCATGAAGGAACAGCTTGCGGCAATGCAAAATATCGAGCTGGTCGGCGAACCGATAGATGTCCGATCGACAATTAAGGCAGACCGGGAACCGGAGCTTGACACACTTGCAGCTGCGATTTACACCTCCGTTATGGAGCCAAAATAAAGTAAAGGGTACATACGCTGCACTCCTACGTGAGCTGTATGCGGGAATATATACCTTTAATCCAGCCAGCCCGAAAGCATTGATACATCTTGCTTCCGGGCTGGTTTTGCATTTGCTTGTGATATGGTTCACCGTAACATTTGATCTGCAAAATAGCATAAAATTCTTCCTTCATGATTTATCTGAAGCTCGATTTTGTTACAATTATATATGATAATGGGAAAAGGGTCGCATCTTTTGTAATAACACGCTTGAAAGCCAGTGGTTAAATACTGGTAGCTCAATATTTTAATCTATATTTTAATCTATATTTTTATATATTATTTCATTAGCCGGGAACCTTTTTACCCTATGAATAATCTATCATATGTACGGAGGTGATGGATTTGTGTTTAAAAAGCAGCACTATAGAAAACTTCAAAATAGAAGCTGTTAATTTCAATGTCTTAGATAAAGCTTATTTTGTAGAGCTTATACAAGAGAATAAGGCATCTCTCTATAGACTCTCAAAAAGTATAATAAGAAACGAAACTGATATACAGGATGCTATCAGCGAAACCATTATTAAAGCCTATACGAATATACATAAGCTAAAATCAATGGATAGCTTTAAACCTTGGGTTATGAAAATACTGGTTAATGAATGTTACAGCATAATCAACAAGCGTAAAAAACTGGAGCTTACTGATGATTTCGCTGCCTTTGAAGGGAGCTATGAGGATAAAAACGAAGATGATCTTATATTTTTCATCGACCAGTTAGAAGATGAATTTAAAAGCGTAGTTATTCTGTTTTATTATGATGATATAAGCATAAGAGATATCAGCAGGGTTCTAAATATCTCTGAAGGTACAGTAAAGTCAAGACTCAGCAGAGCCAAAGCAAAACTTAAGGTCATGCTAGAGAATAATGGGAGGAGTGATAGTATTGGATAAATTAGATGCTTTTGATAGACTATTAAAGAAAAAAGCTCAGGGAGAAGCCTGTTCCATACCAGAGGATTTAAATAGGAGTATCAATAACATCCTTGCTGATTTACCTGATAATAAAAAACGTAAGAAGCCTATAGTAAAAATTACCTTAGTGGCTGCATTGGTAGCAGCTGTATTCGGTACCACTGTTCTGGCGAACAACACTCCTGTAGTTAAAAGTATGATCAATGGAATCATATCATACTTTGACAATACAATAGACACAAAATATATTACAGATAAAGATGCCTTTGAAAAATTTAATAGTGCAGTAGGAATTTCCGCTGAGGATAAAGGTATAAAGCTTACGGTAGATAATATAGCAACTGATGATAATTTTATAAATATCTTTTACACTATAGAAAGCTCAGTCCCTATAAATATGTTTCCTAATAGCGATGAAGCTGAAGTTTTTGAAGCTTTTCTGTCCACACCTTTTCTAAAGCTTAAAATCAATGAAAAAGAGGCAGAAAAATCCAATCATAATGATATAGATGCTTACTTCCAGTCTGACAAGAAGATTTTAAAGGTAATGGGGAGATTTAATGTATCTCAAATAAATTTGCCCCAGAAGTTCAATATTGAAATATCTACAGATGAAATATTCAGAACAAAAGGAAAATGGGTAATTGCGGCCAGCATAGACAAATCCGATATTGCAGTTGAAACTAAAACTGTAAAACCAGACATCAATAGGACTATCGATTTAGGGGATTTCAAACATAATATTACTATAGATAAGGTATCTATATCTCCATTTGGAAGTCAGATTGTTATTAGCGAAAAAGTGAAGAAAAATAGATTGTTTGATAAATTTATAATATTTGATGATAAGGGCAATACCCTGGATGTTTTAAATACTGATATGACTGAAAGAGGTTTTGGCAAATCAAAAAATTCTTTTGAATTCATAAAGGGAAATGTCAATATGAAGTATATAAGCTTAGTCCCCGTAAAATTAACTGAATCCGGGAGCGCAATCATAGCAAAGGAGAACATACAAAATCTCCCTATAACCTTTAAGACCTGTAATACGGGCAGCAGAGTTGTAGATAAAATAGAGTTCGATAAAAATATAATAAGAATCAAGTACCATAACGAAGGTATTGAATTATGGGATCCTGCATTCCAATTCTACGATGCTGATGGAAATGATCTCAAGCTTGGCACCTGCGGCAGCAGTACGGCAGTTGATAGAAAAAGCGGAGAATTTACTCAAACACTGACATTTGCTGATAAAAACGTTGACTTTTCAAAAATAGCTAAGATTGGTACCTTTACTGGAGTGCGGCATCTTGAGCTGCTTAAAGATCAGCAGATAAAAATTGATTTACACTAAGAAATTATAGTGCCAGGTACAGCACTTAAGAACATATTGTCTTAATTATAATAGACAAGTTCTTATGTGCTGTACCTGGCACGAAATTCCCTTGGATAAGTGCGAAAGTGCGATACCCGGCATCATAATTCATCAGGTATGGCAAAACCCTCTCTCTCATCGTCCCAAGCCAATGAACTCATTTTCCATCCATTTGGTGTTTTTACAAATTGAATCGTCTTCATACCTCTGGCTTCAAATGAAACACCTGACATTACTCCTGATTTGTGATAAAGACAAAACCTATGAGCAATATTGCCGAATATCTCGGTTTTTTCAGAAAGCTCCTCTTCTTTGAAGTCAACTAATATCCCCTCCTTCAACATTTTCTCCCGTGGCTCAATAAACTGATGAAGGTTATATATCTCTGGTTCCGAAGAAACATTTTTTATAATAAGTCCTTCAGGTATGAACAATTGGTATATTGCGCTCAAATCTACTTTATTTCCCTCCTTATTAGAAAATAAGCCAAAGAAAGTGCTTGTTAATCCGTCAATAATCAGTTTATCCTCTAACTCTTGCATATTTCCTTCCCCTCTCATTCTCTACATTTAATATGGTAAAATTTATCTGTCCATAATTTATTGTAGCATAATTATGAGGTGGGGTCAGGCTTGAAATATTCCTTTTCAGGGAAAGAGAATATTTCAGGCCTGACCCCATAACCTACTTCATTTATAAGCAGTCCGATAGTTTAGTTTCCCAAATAAGCCTTTTTAACAATATCATTATTTCTCAGATTTTCAGCCGTATCTTCAATTTCGATGGTTCCTGTCTCCAAAACATATCCCCTGTGAGCTATCTTTAATATTTTATTGGCGTTTTGCTCCACTACAAGGACGGTGATCCCGGCTTCATTTAATTCTTTAATTATATTGAAGCATGTATTTACCATTATCGGCATAAGCCCCATGGAAACCTCATCTATGAGCAGCAGCCTGGGCTTCAGGACCAGCGCCCGTCCTATGGCAAGCATCTGCTGCTCGCCGCCGCTCATTGTTTTTGCAAGCTGGTTTTTTCTTTCAGACAGCCTTGGAAACAGCTCATAGGCTTCGTCGATATTCTTTTTGACTGCACTTTTGTCCTTTACCTTGTAGCAGCCCATCTTCAGATTTTCCTCCACCGTCATGCTGCCAAATACACGCCTGCCTTCAGGAACATAGCCGATTCCCAGCTCTGCCCTATCCCATGGGGGCAATTTGGAGATATCCTTTCCCTCATACAGTATCTGCCCTGACTTTATGTCCTTCAGTCCCATTATAGCTTTTATAAGCGTGGACTTACCTGCTCCGTTAGGGCCTATTACGCTTACCAGCTCGCCTTTACTTACCTCAAGGGATACCTTTTTTATAACCTCCATCTGTCCATAAAAAACTTCTACATCAATCAGCTTCAGCATACGTCTTCCTCCCCTAAATAGGCTTCTATAACCTGAGGATTCAGTTGAATTTCTTTTGGTGTTCCTTCTGCGATCTTTTTCCCGAAATTTAACACCACAATTCTGTCGCATACCTTCATGGATATAGGAAGGTTGTGTTCAATAAGGATTATTGTTTTCCCTTCTGCTTTTAACTGCATAACCAGTTCTATGACTTCATTTATTGCAAAATTGCTTAAGCCTGCACAGGGCTCATCCAGCATAATGAGCAGCGGGTTTATAGCCAATGCCCTCGCAATTTCCAGCCTTCTTAAATATCCCAGGCTGACATCCCTGGCCTTCTTGTCCTTAAGCTCCAGCAATTTTGTCCTTTCAAGGATTTCAAGGGCTTTGTCCACGATCTCCTTTTTGTGGCTTTTCACAAACAAGGATTTAAAGCCTGTATATTCATTTATGCCCATAGCTGCAATGACATTATCCAATACTGAAATATCCTTCAAGGGCTTGGAAATCTGAAAAGTTCTTGCAACTCCCTTTCTTGCCATCTCATATGGCTCATCCTCCTGGACTTCCTTGCCGTTTAAAAATATTTTTCCGGCCGTAGGCTTGTATACACCGCAAATACAGTTGAACAGGGTAGTCTTTCCGGCGCCGTTGGGGCCTATTACGCCCAAGGTTTCCTTTTCATAAACGCATACATCCAATCCGTCAATTGCCCTTAACCCGCCGAAATGCATTGCAAGAGCTTCAACCTTCAACATTTCACGCATTGCTTTCACCGCCCTTAACA
>JAEXXN010000066.1 GCA_023405875.1 Bacillota bacterium
TATCCCCTGCAATACCAGCCTTCTGCTCGGCTTTACAGCCCTCAGGCTTCCCATGGCCTCAGCAGCAAGCTTTGCAATTGAAGCAAACAGTTTATCCCTATGACGCTTGCCGGTATTCAATACCTCAGCTTCCAGGGACTCCTCCATAACCGGCGGGTCCGGGGCCATATCATACACCGGACTGTCAGCTCCGGATGCTTGTATATCTATAAATCCCCTTATCTCTTCAAGCCATTTGGATTCTTCGGTATCCGGCAGCTCTATGGGGTTTGCTTCACGGCGTAATGACGGCTCATTAATTCCTATGCCCAGAATTGCAAAGGTTTGATCCTCTGCCCAGCTTTCCTCAAATTCGTCAATTATGGCATCCAGATTGTTTTCTATATAATCCTCATCAAGCTGTTCCACATTTGCTACAAGCTTGTCCACCTGGCTGACCGAAACAGGTACGGCTTGATTCTGGTTTATCCATTGGGTAAAGCTTTCAATATAGCTGTCCCCATGCAGCTTCGCGGCAAGGCACGAGCTGAACACCTCCGATGCATCTATTGAGAATTCGGTTTTCTTCACAGCTTGTTTCAGCACAGCAGCTTTTATCCTTTTCCTGTACTCCTCTTCAAACTGGTATATCCTTGAATCGATTATCCTGTGCAGGGCATCGGCAAATACACCGGAAAGCTGTTCTTCAGTACAGCCTGGATTTTTTACCCGTATATATTTCCTGATAGCTTCCACATTATCCCCGTTGATATACACCTGTCCCTTGAGATTGTCGGCTATCTGCCTCATAATATATACCACCCCTGCAAAAGTGATCTGAACTTAACTTTATTATAAACTTAAATTCCCTTCTAGTCATTACATAATCTCTCATAAAATGACAAAACTCCTAACTTTTTAGCCTGAAGCTGCATAAAAAAAGAACCTCCGCATTCCGGCAGCAAGCCGGGTATCGGAGATTCTTTTTTAACTGCTCAAATTTCTGCTGCCTGCCGCTTTATATACTCTGCATGATATGTCCATTTTCCCCAGAGCTTCTCGGCAGCTTCAACAACCACGGGGTCAAACTGTATACCTTTATTGGCAATGATCTCTTCATAGCAAGCCTCCCATGAAAGTGCACTTCTGTAAGGCCTTGCCGAGGTCATCGCATCTATTGAATCACTTACGGCAATTATTCTTGAGCCCAATGGAATCTTATCCTGCTTGAGACCTTCAGGATAGCCCTTTCCATCCCACCTCTCATGATGGTAGCGTACGATTTTGGCAATTGCTTTGAGCCCTTTGGATTTGCACAATATGTTATATCCAATTTCAGAATGCAGCTTTATCTGCTCAAATTCATGAGGCATCAATCTTCCCTTTTTGTTCAGTATTTGATCGGGAACTCCCAGCTTTCCTATATCATGAAGGTGTGCTGCAATATGTACCTCTTCAACGGCATATCCCGACAAACCCATTGCTTTAGCCATGTCATAGGCCATATCCGCTACCCGGTTGGAATGACCGCTGGTATAGATGTCTCTTGCTTCAAGCGCCGCGACAAGACATTCTATAACATCGTGGTAAGTATTTTCAAGACTTGATTTGGTGAATAGCACTTTTGTCAACAATTCTGTCATTTTTACCCCTTTCAGGATAGGCTCAGGTTGCAAATTATCCGGCATAAACGCTATCCGGAAATATCCTTTGAGCTACAGGCACATACTTTTTTCCTCATATAGTCCGTACTTGTCAAGTATTGCACATGCCACCTTATCCTTAGCCTTGTCATAAGCATCAAACATGCACATTGCCCTGCGCGGATTGTGATATACCTTCCAATACCTGCATAGCAGGCAGTCCTTCCCTTGTTTTTCAATAAAGCCTTCCACATCCTTTAAAGGATAACCCAAAAAAATCCCCAATTCATGAGGACAGCCGCCTCTATACCGGTACTTCAGCCGCTCAAGACAGCCTTCAAGGCTCATTTCTTTCCTATAGCCATATTCCTCCAAGAAGCCGAGGCTGCTTTTCTTCAACAGGCATTTTTTCAGCAGCTCAGGCTTGTAGATCAATACCAGGATACCTTCCGCATTTTGTCTGAGCTCATAATAACTCACTCCCAGACTTACGGCCACCTCTTCTTTGTGACTCTGCCACAACTGAAAAAGGTTTCTTCTATTCTTCGACAGGCTTATAACGGTTGAAGGCTTACGACCTTCAACCGTTGGAGCCGCTGAATATGCAATGGTAGATATCAGATACTCCTTGTCATCAAAGCTGTCAACTGCCCTGGCCAACTGCAGAAGCTTCTCCCTGCACATGGTCTATGCCTCCGAAAGCTTCTTGCCTAAAAGGGTGCATTCCTTAAGTCCGCTGTCATCGGGAGTATTTCTGATGATCAAGCCTTCTCCCAGAAGATTAGCTCCTGCGGCTTTCATTCTTTCCTCCCAGTCTCTCATCCACTGGCCTTCGCCCCAATCATAGGAGCCAAACAGCACCAACGGTTTGCCTGAGAGGCCTGCGCTTTCCAGGCTGCTGACAAAGGGTTCCATCTCATCCTCTTCAAGGATCTCGCTCCCCATGGAAGGGCATCCCAAGGCAACTGCATCAGCCCCTGTAACATCCTCCAGTGAAGCTTTCCCGACCTCCAGCAGCTTTGCTTCTGCTCCTCCGAGAACCGCCCCCTCACAAACCGCTTCTGCCATTTGCTGAGTATTACCTGTTCCGCTCCAATATACTACGCTTACTTTTTTCATATAATTCCTTCTCCTTTATTATATATTGTTGGATATATTATTGAGAAATGCCGTTTTCCAGCATTTTTATGGAGTTCTCAAGAGAAACCGCACTGCTGTTATGGCATCTTACTACCGGAATGTTTTTCTTTTTTGCTTCCTTTACCGCCGTCATAACCATACAGTGGGAAGCCGTGCTTGTAAAAAGCACTATACCGTCCGGACTGCCTATTATCTTATCAAATCTGGGAGGCTTTTGTGTAATGACCTTGATGTCATGTCCAAACCTGTTCCCTATGGTCTTATATGCATCGTGCATCCTGTCATGTCCACCTACTATCAAAATACTCATTGCAACTCTCCTTTACTCTATTGATGGTGATAGTCATTCTCAATACGTGTTTAAATTTTTACTTCTTCTCTTTGGAACAGCAGGTTCCTCCGCTGCAATCAGAGCAACCGCAGGTATTTTCTCCCTTGCGCAGGCGAACTGCTGTTTTTATAATGATGTATAAAGTTACCCCTATAATCAGCCCGCCAATTATCCAATTTACCATGCAATAACCTTCCTTCTGATTTCTTACGGGCTGTCTGGATATCTCCCGGGCGGCCTCATCCCTTCACTCATATACAGTCCTTGCAGCAGCCGTATAGTTTGATTTCTAACTCAGGCCCAATAATCTTCCGCCCTGGTAAATGATAAATGCAACTACCCAGGCTATTCCTGTCTGATAACCTACTGCTATAAACGTCCATTTCCAGGAGTTCATTTCTCTCTTGATAGCTCCGAAAGCAGCTATACAAGGCATATAAAGCAGTGTGAACGCCATGAATGCATAGGCTGTAAGCGGTGTAAACGCATTTTGAAGTGTGACTACAAGCTGGCTTGTATTTTCACCTATGTCTCCAAGGCCATACAGTATACCCATTGTTGATACAACGACTTCTTTTGCCACAAGGCCCGTCAATAATGCTACAGATGCTCTCCATTCACCGAAGCCCAAAGGAGCAAATACCGGTGCTATCGCCTTACCCATTATTCCGAATATACTTGCTTCCGGATCCTCGACCATCTGGAAGGACGGGTCGAAGGACTGGAGGAACCATATTACTACAGCCGCTGCGAATATTACAGTACCGGCCTTTTTAATAAAGACCTTTGCCCTGTCGACCATATGAATGCCAAGGCCCTTTAAAGTAGGGAATCTGTAAGGGGGCAGTTCCATTACAAAGGGAGCCGCTTCACCCTTCAATATCGTATTCTTCAGCAGTATTCCGGACAATATTGCAATCACTATACCCAGTATGTAAATTGAAAATACCACTTGTCCCTGATTACTTGCAAAGAACGCTGCTGCAAACAATGCATAAACGGGAAGTCTTGCTCCGCAGGACATGAAGGGTGATAAAATTATTGTAAGCCTTCTGTCCTTTTCATTTTCCAGTGTCCTTGCAGCCATAACCGCAGGTACGCTGCAGCCGAATCCCAGGAGCATAGGAATGAAGGACTTGCCGCTGAGGCCCAGCTTTCTCAAAAGTCTATCCATTATGAAGGCTGCCCTTGCCATATAGCCGGTATCCTCCAGTATTGCAAGGAAGAAAAACAGTATCATTATCTGAGGCACAAATACCAGCATGCTTCCAAGCCCGGCAACTATACCGTCAATCACCAGAGCTGCAAGCCAATCTGCCGCACCTGCTGCTTCAAGCCAGACAAGCAGGGTTCCTGCGACAGTTTCATTCATAAATACGTCTACCCAGTCGATAGTGAAGGAACCTATAGCTCCAAAGGTTACCTGGAAAATTCCATACATTATAAATAAGAATAACGGAATCGCCAGCACTCTGTTGGTTACTATCCTGTCTATTTTATCCGACCAGGAAAGCTCCTGTGCCTTTGAATTTTTCTTAACTGATTTCCCGATTACCCCGGAAATGAATCTATACCTGTTGTCTGCAAATACAGTTTCCAGGTCCGTGCCATAATGCTTCTCAAGGTCATTCTGGTGCTGCTTCAGACTGCCGGCAACAGCCGTAGGCACATCCAGCTTCTCAGCCACCTTTTCGTCACCCTCCAGAAGCTTCTGGGCTGCCCATCTTGAATTGAGGCCCTTAGTGTCGCTTATATATGCTATGGCTGCTGCAACCTCATCCAGACAGCTTTCGATCCTGTCGTCAAAATATCTGAAATTCGAGGCGGTATAGATCATTGTTGCAGACTCTGCAACCTCAAGAGCCTTTTCTACTACCTCTTTTATTCCGGAACCCTTACTTGCCGAAGCCGGTACAACAGGGATTGAAAGCTGTTTTTCCAAAGCCTTTATATCTATTTTGTCCTGCCTTGCATCAATAATGTCCATCATGTTCAAGGCAATTACCACGGGTACACCCAGCTCTCTGAGCTGCATGGTCAGGTACAGGTTCCTCTCGATATTGGAAGCATCGACTATATTGATAACTACATCGGGCTTCTCTTCAATTATGTAATCCCTGGCAATTATCTCTTCCAAGGAATAAGGAGACAGCGAATATATCCCGGGAAGATCGATTATTCTGATATCCTCCTTGAAGCGTCTGGCCTTGCCCTCCTTCTTCTCTACAGTGACCCCGGGCC
>JAEXXN010000534.1 GCA_023405875.1 Bacillota bacterium
CCTCCGGTTCCCAAGGGTGTATGCTCGATATAATATCTGAGATTAACTCCAAAATCCTCACCGTCACCGAAATAATCGGTGATCACGGCAGGGAAGTATGCCAATGTGGCCGCAATATCTGTTATACCATGCTTTTTCAACAGCTCTATTATGTACTCCATTACAGGCTTGTTCAGCACAGGCACCATAGGCTTCGGTATACCGCAAGTCACGGGACGGAGCCGGGTGCCTTCTCCACCCGCCATTATCACAGCTTTCATCATGTCACCCCAAAATAGTTTTTTTAACATATCCGATATTTTCCCCTGTTGGCTGTATTTTATAACAAGATTTCAATGTAGGGTTTTGCACACTTGCAAAAACTTACCCGAGCGTTTCAACGAAGCGGGAGATAACTCACCGCATATTAGACAACAAAAGCGGCAGCCTCAACCTATATAGGTGGGTACAGCTTCCGCCTCGTTATTATTGAAATAAAAAAAGCGGAAGCTTTCGCTTCACACGCCGGTTTTTATATTGAACGCGCTTAGGTATTCCATCAGGGAAATATTTGCGCAAAATACGAATTATCTATAATAAAATGTTTTTCGCGAAATATATAGAGCAAAACCTGTTTTTCATAAAATGCAAAATAATAAGTGAAATGAATATTAATTAGTGTTAAAATAGTATCGGATGAACAAAATAGTATAAAGAATACATAAAAAGCGCTTCTATGATTAATAAATTTTATTAAAAGGGGAGATTTAAAAATGAGTAAACCAATCCTATCAGCTCACTTTGAATCAAGAACGCCATCAGACGTCCGTCTGGCGCAGATGAAGTATGAAGAGCGCAAAGTAAAACCTGAAGCTGTAATCAATGTAGGAATAGGCAATGTATCACTTCCTACCAACCCGGCCATGCAGAAAAGAATGTTTGCGCTTGGTGCGCCTGAAAGCCCGTTTGCAAAGGGTGTTGTCAGATATTCAACCACTGCCGGTACTGTTGAGTGCCAGGATGCATACAAAAACATCCTTAACTGTGAAGGCTTTGATACAAGCAAATTATTCGTCCAGATAACGGACGGCGGATCAGCTTCCATGGAGCTGCTTTTACTTGGTGTTTGCGGCGCTGCAGGTACAGGAGACAAGCCTCTGATGGTTATCGACCCTGCTTACACAAACTATATTTCTTTTGCAGAAAGAGTAGGAAGAAAGATCGTTACCGTAACCCGCCATTTAAACGACAACGGCAAATTCAATCTTCCGGAATTAAGCGAAATTGAAGAAGCAATAAAGAAGCATAACCCTGGAGCACTCCTTGTCATACCTTATGACAATCCTACAGGTCAATTCTATGATTATGACACACTTAAAGGGCTTGCTTCCTTGTGTGTAAAATACAATATGTGGTTTGTCAGCGACGAAGCTTACCGCGAACTTTTCTATGATGAAAACAGCAAGCTTGTAAGCATCTGGGGAGTAACCGATGCAGATGTACCCGGCATCGAAGGCAGAAGGATAAGCATAGAAACTGCTTCAAAGGTATGGAATGCCTGCGGCTTGAGAATAGGTGGGATAATCACTGACAGCCCGGAATTCAACAACCGTTCAGTAGCTGAATATACCGCAAACCTTTGCGCTAACGTAATAGGTCAATATATATTCGGAGCACTGGCTCATGAAAGCAAGGAGCAGATCGCTGCATGGTGCAAGAGTATCCGTGAATACTACAAGGAATTGATATTCAATGTGTATAACGGACTTAAGAAGGAAGAACCCGGTTTAATAGTATCCAGCCCGGACGCCTCGATATACTCGGTAATAGATGTAAGAAATGTAGTAAAACCCGGCTTTGATGCAATCGACTTCGTTCTTTTCTGCGCAGGAGAAGGATCAGTTGACCTTAACGGAGTTGAGACAACACTTTTGGTAGCACCCATGAAGGGCTTCTACAATGTTGCCAAGGGTGAGAAGAACCCTGGAAGCACACAGTTCAGAATCTCTTTTGTAGAAACACCTGAAAACATGGCAAAGGTTCCTGAATTGTTTGTAAAGCTGTTAAGGAAGTTTGAAGCACAGAGATAAAAAATATATTTAAAAAGGTGGAAAGCAATTTTGCTTTCCACCTTTTTTAAATGCCAGGTACAGCTTCCACCTGCCTTCTATCATATTTAAAGGAACAAAATTTACTACAATCCCTGTGCTCTCAATACTTTCTGAAGCATCAGCCAGCCCGATGACGCTTCCATGTGCATCCAGTATGAGAAAAACCTTCTGATATTATTATTCTCAAACAATACCAGAAGGCTATTCACGATTAATAAACTTCTAAACATAGTGCTTGACATTTGCTAACTATCGCTTATAAAACAGCGTTACATAAAAATACAATCCCAAAAATAAAATCACAAATACCAGTACAAATTTTGTTAGCCATAGCCTTTTCTTATCTCCATATCTAAATGCCACAATAAACATCATAACAAGTGATATCATAAATAAAACTAATTGAAATGTTCCTAGTATTTCCAAATACGCTGAGAGATGCCAGAAATATGAAGCAATTGATTTTCTTATAGCCGCTATAATTAACATAAAGAAAAAACTTATAAATGTGCCTTTTATTGCAAAATGTGCCTTCAACCTAATACTTCTTATCAGCACATATATCGAAATAACTGCTGCTATGATAACCCAAGTAATATATAGAAATGGAGGAATCGAATTAAACATGTTCATTCCTTTCTTGCGTATCTAAATTTAATATAGTGTATAATTAAAAAATATCTTTTTTAATAACCTCGGAAATATAATCAAATCCTACACCAATTCCAGTGCCAGTCAGAAAAGTTATTGCACCTGCTGTAAAACCCGTAGTAGCTATAGCGATTCCAGTCGCTGCAGATATTCCAGTTATTATTGCTGGAGCAAATGCAATTGTTGCAGCCAATGTGCCAACTAATGCCAGTGCTTCAATTCCAGTTCTTATAGTAGCCTCACCTGCACTATACTCACTATAGTTAGCTAGTGCACCTTTACCTAAAAAGAAAAGTGAAACAGCTCCTGCCTTTCCCAATCCCCTCACGCCGCTTGCCCCTACTGGCATCTTTCCTTCTACAATAAAGGTAACATCAGTACCTACGGAAACCTTCTTAAATGAATATTTAGCAAATGTTTCAGCGCTCATCGTTGCGCTTATAATGGCCTTTTCAATAACAGTATCAACTAAGTTTATTGAGGCTTGCTCCATTATTCCTACAATACTGATTATAGGCTTGAGCGTATACCCTTTAAGTAATTGCCAGAGAACGTCATAAGCCAAGAGCAAACCACCGGCTCAGCCGATAGTTTGCTCTTGGCCTATAAGGGCCTGTTACTGTCTGACCCTGAAGGCTCACTGAATAGTTTTCCAATTGCATTATTTTTACACGCTACCGCTAAAACGGACATCGGACCAACTTGTCCCGATGCAGGCTGATTTTGTACTTATGAAGCAATAGGAATGGTAAAATAAAACGTTGTTCCAACATCCGCCATACTTTCAGCCCATATCTTGCCGCCATGATTTTCTATTACTTTTTTGCATATGGCAAGACCAAGCCCTGCACCGCCAAAATTTCTTGAACGGGATTTTTCAGAACGGTAAAAATGGTCAAACACATGAGGCAAATCCTCTTGTGATATACCTATCCCATTATCTTTGACAGAGATCTTCAGGTAAGCACTATTGACACTTGCCTGAATCGTTATTGTTCCATTTTCACCCATATACCTCCTTGCATTGCTGATTAAATTATCAAAAACCTGCGCAATACCATTTTCATTGGCATAAAGGCGTACCGAAGGAAACGGTTTTATAACCTTAAGTTGCGTCGTCTGATCGGCAAATTCAATTTCAATGGGATTTATTACAGTTTCAAGCAGCTCCCTGGAATCACGCGCACAGAGCGCTTCTTTTTGGTCATTCATGTCCAGTTTAGAGTAGTGAAAAAGGCTCTCTATCAAATTATCAAGGCTTTCTGTTTTGTTTTTTATGACAGTAATGTACCTGTTAAATTTCTCCCTGTCATGGATGATACCGTCCTGTAAACCTTCCACATAGCCCTTGATGGAGGACATAGGAGTACGCAAGTCATGTGAAATACCGGCAATCAGTTCTTTACGGGAATATTCAAGAGCTGCCTGTTTTTCCAGTGATGTTTTTAGTTGTTTTCGCATCAAATCAAAAGCATTACATAAATCGCCCATTTCATCGTTATTTTTACAATTCAGCACAAACTCAAAATTTCCGTCCATTATTTTCTTTGTCGCTAAATTTAATTCTTGTAACGGCTTTAAAATGCTGGAGGATATAATCCAGCCTAAAATAAGAGCACAAATGCAAAATGGAATTAACAGAGCCAATATGATTTGGACAGCAATCAAAACCGCAGGGGTATTTTGTGTATTAAATCCTGTGACCAATACTGCAAACATAGGTAGGATCAACATGGAGAAGAA
>JAEXXN010000239.1 GCA_023405875.1 Bacillota bacterium
CGCCTTATAAAAAAATCAGAGAGATACCTTGCCAGGCAAGGGGTACAGGTTATGACGAATGCCCCTATAGTAGAAGTGAAGGAAGCTTCCATAGTGCTTAAAAGCGGAAGCGAGATACCCACCAGGACGCTTATATGGACCTGCGGTGTCCAGGGAAGCAGCTTTGCGGCCCGCACTGAGCTGACCCACGGGGGCAGGGGAAGGCTCCAGGTGAATGAATATATGCAGTCGGTGGATTATAATAATATCTATGCCGTAGGCGATAATGCATTTTATGAGGAAGAGGTCAAGGGAGCAAAGAGGCCTATTCCCCAGATCGTTGAAGCGGCACTGCAGACTGCGGAGACAGCAGCTCATAATATTATAGCGGACATGGATAAGGGTGAAAAAAGGGCTTTCAAATCCAATTACCACGGCTTTATGGTATCCATAGGGGGAAGGTATGCAGTTGCCGAAATAAGCGGTACCGGCCTATCGGGTTTCTTCGCCATGGCTTTGAAGCACCTGGTGAATATTCATTACCAGTTTGGTGTAGGAGGCTTTGCGAGGATATGGGCTTATGTAATGCATGAGTTCTTCTATGTAAAAGAAGGCAGGTCGATCCTTGGGGGTCACCTGTCCGCCAAGGCGCCAACCTTCTGGCTGGCTGTATTAAGGGTGTACCTTGGTGTCATATGGCTTATAGAAGGCGTAAAAAAGATAAACGAGGGTTGGCTTGATCCTGGTAAGAGCTTTATCGTCGCAATGCCCAAGCCTGAAGATGTGCCGTTGGAGTCAAGCGACGCCGTAACCAGTGCAACACAGGTAACCCAGTATTATCCCGAACCCCTGTTGAAGGAGCCTCCCCGCATATTCCAATGGTTCATGGAAACCTTTATAGAGCCCAATGCCTACCTTTTCCAGGTTTCGATAGTGCTTGTGGAGATAGCCATAGGACTTGCACTGATTGCAGGCCTGTTTACCGTACTTGCATCCTTGGGTTCGATATTCCTTTGCTTCAATTTCATACTGTCGGCTATGGCGGGAACAGAGATATTGTGGTACATATTTGCCGGAATTGCCATGTTCGGCGGCGCAGGAAGGGCCTTCGGGCTGGACTACTATGTCATACCCCGGCTTAAGGATTGGTGGAGAAGAACCTATTTTGCAAGAAGGACCCGGTTATATGTAAGATAAAGGATAGCGGGTATCAAATATAATAAATATATATTATAATTATATTGGAATATATTTCATATGGAGGTTTAGAAAGGATGCAGCTTAAAATAGGTGATATATATCATGGCTTCCGCCTGGAGGCGGAGAAAGAAGTAAAGGAGACAAATTCCACAGTCCGCCTTTTTCATCATGAGAGAAGCGGTGCAAGGCTTTTTTATATGGAGAATGAGGACGACAACAAGGTTTTCTCAATTACCTTCAGAACGCCTCCCCGGAACAGCACGGGCTTGCCGCATATTCTGGAGCACTCGGTACTCTGCGGTTCAAGAAAGTTCCCGACCAAAGAACCCTTCGTGGAGCTTGTCAAGGGTTCTCTCAATACCTTTCTCAATGCTTTCACCTTCGGAGACAAGACCATGTACCCGGTGGCCAGCAGAAACGAAAAGGATTTTGAAAATCTTATGGATGTATATCTGGATTCTGTGTTCCACCCCAATATATACAAATATCCTGAGATACTGAAGCAGGAGGGTTGGCACTATGAGCTTGACAGCGTGGAGGATGAGCTTAAGTACAAGGGCGTTGTATATAATGAAATGAAGGGGGCCCTGTCATCACCGGAATCAGTGCTTTCCAGAAAGCTGGAGGAAACTCTGTTCCCGGATACCCCATACGGCTATGAATCGGGAGGTGATCCTGAGAACATACCTGAGCTTACCCAGGAGGAGTTTCTCGAGTTTCATAAAAAATATTATCATCCGTCGAACAGCTATATGTTCCTTTATGGGAAGGTGGATGTAATTGACCGTCTGCGGTTTATAGATGAAGAGTACCTTAAGGCTTATGAGGCTATTTCCGTCGATTCTGCCATACCTGTACAGCAGGGCTTTGCGTCAATGAAAAACGTTGAGCTGGAATATCCGATTTCCCAACAGGAGAATGAAAGAGACAAGACCTATTTCAGCTTGAATTATGCGGTGGGCCTGTCTACCGAACCGGAGCTGTACCTTGCCATGGAGATACTTGAGCATATACTCATGTCAACTCCCGCATCACCCCTCAAAAAAGCACTGGTTGAGGCAGGCTTGGGTAAGGATGTATTCGGCAAATACGACAACAGCATACTCCAGCCGGTATTCAGCGTCATAGTAAAAAACTCCAATGCCGGGAGTCAGGAAGAGTTTGCACATGTTGTGCGGAAAACTTTGAAAAGACAGGTGAAAGAAGGCCTGGACAGCCAGCTGGTGGAGGCGGCGGTCAACCTGAAGGAGTTTCAGCTTAGGGAAGCCGATTATGAGGGTTATCCCAAAGGATTGATATACAATATAAAGATCATGGATAGCTGGCTTTATGACAAGGATCCGGTCATGCATCTGGAATATGAGCAGATATTTAAGAAAATAAGAGCTGGAATGAAGAAGGGATATTTTGAAAGCCTTATACAAAAGTATATCCTTGATAATACTCACTGCTCCATGCTTATACTGAAGCCCAGAAAAGGGATGTCGGAGGCCAAGGATGAGGAGACCAGGAACAGGCTCAAAGCCATAAAAGCGGAGCTGTCCAACGAACAGATCCGGGAGCTGGTCAAGCAGACCAAAGAGCTGCGTGATTGGCAGAACACTCCTGATACCCCGGAGAAGCTGGCGCTTATTCCGATGCTTTCGATAAAGGATATTGAGACCAAGGGCGAGGTGCTGCCCCAGCAGGTGAAGGAGGAGTCGGGGGTCAGGGTGCTTGCCCACCATATGTTCACCAATGACATAGTATATGCGGACCTTTTGTTCGATACCACCTCGGTACCCCAGGAGCTGCTGACCTATATACCTCTCCTGACGGGAATATTGGGAAAGGTGAGTACCCGTCTCCACGACTACGGAGATATATCAAAGGCAATAGATATGCACACCGGAGGTATAAGCTTCAGCACACAGGTTTACGGTGAAAAGAACAAGGACAGCGCATACCATCCGGTGCTCTCGGTAAAGGGCAGGGCATTGGCAGGGAAGCTACCCCAACTGTTTGAGCTGATAGGCGAGATAATTACCTCTACAAGCTTTGAGGATTTGAAGAGAATAAAGGAAATAATCCGGGAAAACAAGTCCAGGATTGAGATGAGGATATCCAACGAAGGCTATACAATAGCC
>JAEXXN010000118.1 GCA_023405875.1 Bacillota bacterium
GTGTGATTGCGAAGCTATATTTTTCAGTTGTTAAGGGAATTTTATTATAGAGTAACTGCGATTAACCCGTTGAGTCAGTTGGTTCCGGTTGCTGGAGCTGCAAGGCAATCCTGCATCGGCCTGCTCAACGGGTTAATTCAGTAAGGAGCATAAAGTATCCCGGGTGATAATTATGCTTGCATAAGCTTACTGCAGGTGCTATAATAAAAATACAATAAACACATAGGAATAGTAGGAGATATATATGAAAATTTCAACAAAAGGCAGGTACGGCTTGAGAGCTATGGTCGATCTTGCAGTATATTCCGGAGGGGACCATATATCCCTGAAAAATATCGCAGAAAGGCAGAACATATCCGAAGGCTACCTGGAGCAGGTGTTTTCCTCACTGCGGAAAGCAGGGCTCATAAACAGCATCAAGGGCTCCCAGGGAGGATATATACTGGCGGAACAGCCGGAAAAGATAACTGTCGGCCGGATACTCAGAGTGCTGGAGGGGAATCTTTCGGTAATCGACGAGAAAAGTATGGAAGAGAAGACCAAGGACAGGATTGAGAGTTGTATAAAAGATACGGTATGGAGCGCAATAAACAGGAGTATTGACGAGGTGGTAGACAAAATAACCCTGGAGCAGTTGGTAAATGAATACGACAAAATGCTGAACCGGGAAGCGGGCATGTACTATATATAAAGAATGGAAGCTGTTATAAGCAAAGCAAAATAAGAGTATGGAGGAAATTGTAATGAAGAAGGTATATAAAAGCGTTACCGAGCTGATTGGAAGCACACCGCTACTGGAAACGGTGAATTACAACAGGAAAACCGCGGTTGCAGGGAATATTCTGGCCAAGCTCGAGTATTTCAATCCGGGCGGAAGCGTAAAGGACAGGATAGGCCTTGCCATGATAAAGGACGCTGAAGACAGGGGACTGATAAATAAAGATACGGTAATAGTGGAGCCTACAAGCGGAAATACGGGAATAGCCCTGGCCTTCGTTGCGGCTGCAAGGGGCTACAGGCTTATTCTCACAATGCCTGAAACAATGAGCCTGGAAAGAAGGAGCCTCCTGGCGGCACTTGGAGCGGAGCTGGTGCTTACACCGGGAGCGGAAGGAATGAAGGGGGCTATAAGTAAGGCGGAGCAACTGGTTTCAGATACACCCAACGCCTTTATGCCGCAGCAGTTCAAGAATCCGTCAAATCCGGAAATCCATAGAATCACTACAGCAGAGGAAATATGGGAGGACACCGAAGGGAAGGTAGACTTTTTCGTTGCAGGAGTCGGGACCGGCGGAACCGTTACAGGGGTTGGAGAAGCGCTGAAGGCTAAAAATAAGGCCATAAAGGTCATAGCAGTGGAGCCTGAGGATTCACCCGTACTGTCCGGAGGGAGCCCGGGACCTCACAAGCTGCAGGGCATAGGTGCGGGCTTTGTTCCCGACATATTCAACAGGGATATTGTCGATGAGATATTCAGAGTGAGAACAGAAGAAGCCTTTGCCGCATCCAGGAAGCTGGCGGCAACTGAGGGACTCCTGGTGGGTATTTCCTCGGGTGCAGCCTTGCATGCGGCAACAGCGATTGCCGGAAGGCCGGAGAACAAAGGAAAGAACATTGTGGTTCTCCTGCCGGATACAGGAGAAAGATACCTATCCACCGCCTTGTTCCAGAAGGATTGATACCTGACCTGCAGGGACGGCACAGAAGAAATTTACAAAAATCAGCAGGAGCCTTAAATTGGCTCCTGCTGATTTTATGCTATCTGCTGCTGCATATTTCGCAATATTCGTCCCGCATATTATCTACAATATATAAATCAGTATCAAAAACATCAAAAAGCAGCAATCTGTCCTTCAGGGAACTGCCTTTTCCGGAAAGCAGCTTAAGTGCTTCCGCAGCCTGGACTATCGCCATAACCCCCGGAACAGGGCTCAGTACACCGGTATCAGAGCAGACCGGGAGGGGATCGCTGTTCTCCGATTCGGGAAATATACAGCGGCAGCAGTGTCCATCGCCGGGTATTACAGAGGTGGCAAGTGCTGAAATATCAAGGGCGCCGGCCTGGAGCAAAGGCTTTCCCGCTGCGGCGCAGGCATCGTCCAGCAGGCACCGGTGCTTCCGGCTGTGGATGCAGCCTATGACAATATCGTAGCGGCTTATAATGTCCTGCATGCCTTCACCGCTTATGGAGGAGCTGTATATGTCCAGCTTTATATGGGGGTTTATCTGACTGAGGAAAATCTCCAAGGCTTCGGCATTAGGCATGCCAAGCCCTGCGGTACCCTGACCGAGCAGTCCCAATGTGCCTATGCCTGCAGACGCCAGGACATAAGCGGCAGGGTAACCCAGGCTGCCGCAGCCCGCTATCAGCACTTTGGAGCCTGCGAAAAGCTCATGCCGGCTGGCAGCAGAGGCGACAGGCGCACTCAGTCTCAGGAGAAGGTCTCCGGTGCTGCCGGCAGTATCAAATTCCATTGTGTCAAGATTATGGTACAGGGCCTTGTCCAGAGGCTTGCCGATGGAAAGAGCAAGCTTAAGATGCTCAATAACTGCCAGAAGGCCGGAAAAATATCCCGAAAGCCTGCAGGGGTATTCGCCGGCAGTTGGAGCAGTCCGGACCGCTTTTGCTTCCAGCACGGATATAAACTCTTCCAGGCCGGCTTTTTCCGTAAAGGTCTGTACGGCTCCATGCCAGACGTCAGATATTGACACCACTGTAGGAATATAATCTTTGCTGCCGTCGCCGACGGTATTTTTCAAGGTATCAAGGATATAACCGGGGCTTCCGGTAATTATTCTTGTGGCCACTTGTCCAGGTATATTTTCAGGAGCCTTTTCAGGAGCAGGGAGGATTCTGGTGTCGCTGTTCAGGTTGGAAAGCCTATCGTAAAGCTCACTTTCATTAAGGAGAGTGCCAATTCTGCAAAAAACCTCACCGACCCCGGCTCCGGCCAGATAATACAGCGCTAAGGCTGCAGACTCAAGGTTTTCACTATGAAAAAAAACTCTGGAGCCGAGGATTTTCTTCTGTCCCTTTCTACTTACCTCGGGTATAAGGATCTGATTCATATATCGGTATAGCTGATCCTTTGTAAGAATCATACATAGTGCCTCCTTTAAATAAAAAAATTAATACTTACTATAAGCTTAATCATAAGCTGTAAATATGAAGATTGTGTGAAGATTAAGCCATATTATTCATTAAAATACAACAATTTCCAATAATGCGTACTGTAAAGGATAAGACTTGCTTATGCTTGCTTTTAACTGTAAAATGGTAATATATTGTCAGCCTTTTGTATGAAAACAAACGGGAGGTGTGCTATGCTTAGTACAATTCGCTATATATCTGCAAAGCAGCAGCTTATTGATGCTGTTGAAGCTGTGCTGAAGGATGATCCAAGGCCGGATATAATGATTTCCGGAGTCTGGCCAAGAGCGCTTCATGAGAGTATTGTTGAATTGATAATAGATAAGCGGATCAGCAGCTCCTGTAAAATAATAATACCAAAGCTGCTTTTCAAAGGAGATATATCCCTGAGCCTGTTGAGGAGCGTGTGCAAGGCAGAGGGCCAGGTCCGGGTGAACAATACTACGACAAACAATATCATGCTGATAAATGAATACGCAATCATACTTTCCTTTTCCAGCAGGCTGAACAGCCTGGGTATACTGAACAGCAGCTTTGAGTGTGCGGTCATGACTGATGATGAAAAAATAGTAAATGAGTTAAGGTCGCAGCTTGATAGTGTTTTTGAAAACAGCGTTCTATTCAGAATGTGATAATGTAAATAGCGGTCATATGGGGGCTTTATGAAATGAAGATAATTATTATTGGTGCCGGCAAAGTCGGATATAGTCTGGCTGAAAGCCTGTCAAAAAATAATCATGATGTGATAATCATTGATAAGAATTATGCTGCTCTGAGCAGGGCGGAAGAGAATCTTGAAGTGCTTTGCATAAGAGGCAGCGGTGTAAGTACCGGCATCCTTCTGGAAGCAGGAGTGGAAACGACCGACCTGCTCATTGCGGTGACAAACAGCGATGAAGTAAATATGGTGTGCTGCCTTACGGCGAAAAAGCTTGGAGTCAGGCAAACTGTGGCGAGGATAAGAGATCCGGAATATGCCAAGGAGCTTTCTCTCTTAAAGGAGGAGCTGGACCTTGACCTTATTATAAACCCTGAACAGGCAGCAGCAGAGGAAATTGCAAATGTCCTGAACTTTTCTATTGCTATCAATGTAGAGAATTTCGCCAAGGGCAGGGTCAAAATGGTTGAACTGAAGGCTAAAAAGGAGATGGGCATAGTAGGCATCCCGCTGCGGGAAATGTCCAACAGGCTTATATCCTCCATCCTTATCGGGGTAGTTATAAGAAATGAAGAGATCATAGTTCCCAACGGGGACTTTGTTATTGAAGAAAACGACAGCATATATGTAATCGGGAAGCCGTCAAGCCTGTATAACTTCTGTAAAATCTCAGGCAAATATCCCCAGAAGATAAAAAATGTAATGATTGCGGGAGGGGGAAGGATAGCTATATACCTGGCCAAGCTGCTGATGGAAATGGATATAAAGGTCAAGCTTTTGGAAATCGACAGGGAGATCTGCGTCCATCTTTCGGAGATCCTTCCGGAATCGCTTGTAATACATGGGGACGGCACTGACGAAGAGCTGCTGAAATCTGAAAATATAAGTGATATGGACGGCTTTATATCGG
>JAEXXN010000314.1 GCA_023405875.1 Bacillota bacterium
CAATAAGGCTCTGATAATTTATATACAGCTTGTCCTCAGCAGCTTTCAGCTTTACCAGGGTTGAATTGACAAGGATGTATACCAGTATCCCGGTCATTATGACAAAGGCCCATCCCTTGACAATGCTTATCTGTGTCACTGCCTCCTTATCTATGGCAATCAGTCCCAGGAGCTTGTCAGACAGCACAATCCAAAGAGTACCTATGATCATATAGATTATCGCTATCCTTACAGATGCTTGTCCCGGATTAAGCTTATCATTTTCATTCAATATTGACTTCGGTTCTTCAAAAATTCTTTTCTCAAATTTTTCCCTTGAGTTTACCATGTTTTCCCTCCATAAGGTATCATATGTTTTATAAGGTGGCTTAAAAAAAGATAATTTTGTATTATCATTGTAATAATACAAAATTATCTGGTAGTCAAGAATGAAATATTTTAGTTTTTATCCCGGAAATTTTTCACTTATTAATAATTATTTTCCGATATTCTTGGCGATATTCTGTTGGAGAAAGGCCGATGTATTTCTTAAAAAGCCTGCTGAAATACTCTATATCCTTATAGCCCAACAGCCCGGCGATCTCATATATCCTGATATTTTCGTCACGGATCAGCTTTTTTGCCCTTTCCATTTTGACAATAGTCAGATATTCTACAAAGGAAACTCCCATTTTCTGCTTAAAATTCCCGCTTATATAGGATTTGTTCATAAAAAGCGCCTCGGCAGTAGCTGTCAGCGATATTTCATCATCAACGTTTTCCAGCACAAAGCTGCACACCTGCTCAAGCATACCTACCCCTTGAACGGCAGGCTTCAACCTTCCCAGTATATTTACCGTCCTTTTTATGTCTGAAACAAATGCTTCCTTTAAGGAGTCTGCTTCGTCGGTTTCCAAAAAGCCCGACGCTCCCATTTCATTTGAACCGATAAACTTGTCCAGCCACTTATAGCTCTCCATAAGCTTGCTTTTTATCTGGTGCAATATACTTTTCAAAAGGCTCCTTACCTTCACCGCATCCTGTTCCAGGCTTGTACAGGCAATATCGGCAATATTTGCCGCATATTCCGGTATCCTTGCATCCCCGTTGTTGATTGCAGCAATAAGCTGATCAAACTCAGCCTGGGGGAAAAAAACATCCACCTTTTCCTCCAGTCTTTTCTCCAGAAGCGTTATCTTCTGCTGCTCAAGCTTTTTGTCATGTATATACTCCTTTGCCCTGTTCAGCAGCTCATCAAGCTCCTCCTCAGCCACAGGCTTCACTATGTAGTCAAAAGCCCCCAGGACCAATCCCTGCTTTGCATATCTGAACTCACTGTAATCACTGCATAATATGACACAGGGACAAAGCTTTCTTTCAGTGATCTTTTTCAAAAGCTCAATGCCGTCTACCTTCGGCATCCGTATATCGGTTATAACCATGTCAAAAGCAGCCTGCTCCAGCTTCTCCAAGGCCTCCTGACCGTTTTTCGCTTCACCGGCTATCATAAAGCCGTTTTTTTCCCACAGCTTGAATCTTTTGAGCTCTCTCCTCACAATATCCATATCATCCACAATCATAACCTGCAGCATATATGGCACCCCTTATACCATTATTTTTGCACTACCACGCAATTGGCAGCGTAAAATACACCTCTGCTCCCAGGCCGGTCCGCCCCTCGATCCATACCCGGCCCCCATGCCTTTGAATTATTTTTTTCACAGTTACAAGCCCTATCCCGCTTCCTTCAAATTCATCAGCTCCATGAAGCCTCTGAAATATACCGAAAAGCTTTTTGGAATATTCCATATCAAAGCCCTCGCCGTTGTCCTTTACATAAAAAATATATTCATCCGCCGTAATGGTGCATCCGACGGTAATAACCGCCTCTTCCCTGTAACGGGTAAACTTTACCGCATTTGAAAGAATATTGTATATGACCTGCTTTAGCATAACCTTATCCGCCAGAATTTCCGGCAATCCCGTCTCAACTACAAGCCTGATATTCCTTTCCGGGTTTGCCGACAGCAGCTCATTGAATATATTGCTTACCAGCTCGCCGGAATCCAGCTTCTCTTTGTCGATAGGCTCCTTGGAGGTAGTGGAGTACTTCAGAAGCTTGCTTATCATATCGATCATATCCCTGGAAATGCCCCTGATATTCCGGAGCATTTCTTCGCCTTCCTCTCCAAGCTTGTCCCCCAGGTCCTCCATCATTATCCTGCTGTAGCCGTCAATGGCCCTGATGGGTGATTTCAGGTCATGAGATACCGTATAGGTAAAGGCCTCCAGCTCATTCACCGCACTCTGCAGCTCATCTGTCCTTTCTGCTACGCGCTGCTCCAGCTCTTCATTCAGAACCGTGATCTCCTTGATCGCATTCTTATACTCTGTAATATCCTCCCCTACTATACCCACCTGGCAGTCTGATATTTTGAAGGCACTGACCAGATAATATTTGTTATTATGGCTGTGATAGGTTTCAAACTGCATCGGCTCTCCCGTTTTCAGGATCCTGTTATACCTGCCGAGGTTTCTGTTGGGGTACTTGCGCACCTCCTGCCAGGTCTTCCCTACAAGCTCATCTCTGCTCAACCCGTTCTGAAGCTCATAAGCAGGATTTACCTCCTTAAAGCGTACATCCACAATTTTTCCTTTGTCTGTGAATACCGGTTCAAAAATAATAAATCCGTTGAGCATCCTCCTGAACAACAAGGAATACCTCTCTTCACTGCCGGTCAGCTCCTTCTGCACCTTTTCAAGCTCGTCATACTGCCGCTGCAGGGTATTTGCCGACTTTGTCAGCTCCTCATTGTTAAGCTGCAGCGCTCTTTTCATGATGGTTATCTTCCTCAGATAGTGCACAAGAATTATGATAAAGGTTATCAACAGTGAAAAAACCACCAGCACAGTTATTATGATATCCCTATGTTCTTCAAGGAAGGTATAGGGCTTATTTATGAATTTACTGCCTTCAGGGACACTGTCCATATCAATATCAAATTCTATGAGCTTTTCATAGTCAAATACGTAGTTCATATTCTGAAGGGTCTCAACAGGAATAAGCGAAATCTGTTCCCCGTCAAGTATTCTTGCTGCTATTGCCCCTGCTCTTTTACCGTCAGCCTCTCCGCTTAAAATACTTCCTCCTATCGCTCCGTTTCCCAGGCCAAAATCATAAAGATGAAAGACCGGCACCTTGCTTCTTTCGCTTATCCTTCCGGCTGATTCTTCAAAACCCACATCCCGTCCGTAATAATCCTTGTAATAGGTGGTGACCAATATAAAGCTATCCTCAGGTGCCCTTGATACCTCATCCAATAATTGATCAATACCCATCCTGTTCATTGTATTGATCCTTATATCCGGGTTAAGCCCTTTTATTGCTGCAATGGTCAGCTTTCCTGTTGAATGCCCGCTTTCGCTGTTATCAAATACCAGGTAGACCTCTTTGGTCTCAGGCCTCATTTTCAATGCTGCCCTTACAGTATTGACAGGGTCTATTATTTCACTTACTCCTGTCACCCTCTTATGTCCCTGGACAAGACTCCTTATTCCATCTTCATTCACCCCGCAAAATACTATCGGAGCATCAGAAAATAGCTCTGCCCTGTTTTTCAATGCAAATTCCAGGGCAATATCGTCTGTGGTTATTACTATATCGACAGGTTTTTCCGAATATTTATACTCAAAATAGTTATACAGGCGAGAAAGGTTTTCTTCCGAAGGGTACCTCTTCCAGTCCATATATTCCACATAAATATCGGAATGGTAGCCGTATTCCTTCAGGCTGCTTGTGATGCCCTCCAGCTCATTGTCGGTCCACTGGAGTCCTTTGTGATATGAATTGATAATAAGAATATTCTGCCGGTCGCTCTCGGCATGGGCTTCAGCCGCCAAAGCAGAAAAAAGCAAGGCTACCGTCAAAAGTAGCATTGAGAACAGCTGACATGTGTTATGACTTCTTTTCATCATACTGCCAACCCTCTTTCCCTTGCTTTGATCCTATTATACCCTAATCTCCCGTTAACTGGCAATATATAGGGAACGTTGGAAATATGTGCCGGAATATGATTTATGTGTTATGATAAGTATAAATAACAGAAAGGGGATGCATTTATGAATCTTATTAAAGTAGGAGACGTTGCACCTGATTTTTCCCTGAAGGATAATAAGGAGCAGATCGTTCACCTGTCCGACTACAAAGGAAAGAAAGTATTATTATCCTGGCATCCGCTGGCCTGGACATCAGTATGTACCGACCAGATGCGGTCCCTGGAGGTAAACCTGGAAAAATTCCAGAAGCTCAATACCGTACCTCTTGGGCTCAGCGTTGACCCGGTCCCTTCGAAAAAAGCATGGAGTGCAGTAATTGCAATAACCGACGTAAGTCTCCCATCTGATTTCTGGCCCCATGGAAAGGTAGCCCAGGATTACGGCATTTTCATCGAGAAGGCGGGAATATCAGAGAGGGCTAATATTATTATCGATGAAAACGGCATTGTCAGATGGGTGAAGGTGTATCCTATCAAACAACTGCCGGACATAAATGAAGTATTGGATGTCCTGTCGGGAATTTAATTTGGAGGAAATACTGTGAAGAAAGTAAAGGCAGTAATATATGATGCACATCTGGATTACGATATCCCCATTGACGCAGAGCTTCTCAACATGAGGATACGTATCTATGATGAAGGCTTTTTCACTACCGGCAAGGTATTATACC
>JAEXXN010000319.1 GCA_023405875.1 Bacillota bacterium
CTTCAGAGCCTTTGCCGAGCTCTGCATTACCAGACAGATAATTACTGCAATCAAAACTGCCACCAGGCAGAAGCATATTCCGCTCAATTCGTATGTTTCACTAAACAAGCCAATTTATGATGAGGAATCGGACAGGACACTTCTGGATATACTGACAGCCACAAAGATAACCGACCCCGAGGAGCTTATCATAAGCAGGGAAGAGCTTGTCTCAATCGAGTCAAAAATAGGTGAGATACTCAGCGACCTTGAACTGGAGGTACTCATGTCATATCTTCAGGGCAAATCCTATCAGGAGATTGCCTGTGATTTGGACAGGCATGTGAAATCCATTGACAATGCTCTTCAAAGAGTAAAGAGGAAGCTTGAAAAGTATCTGGAAATTAAAGATATATAAAAATATATGAGCTATAAAAAAGTAAAACCTCCTTTCGGAGGTTTTACTTTTTCACTTCAATTACCATATTTTCCACATGCCGTTTACCCATCAGCTTTTTCTTTTTTCGGGTATCCTTGCTCTCCATGACTATATCAAGGTCATATTCCTCGGGGTAAAGCTCCTTTGAAGAAATAAACAATGACAGTCTTGTTTTATTCACTATGAGCTTTTTGTGCATCACCATGACACCGAGATTGCCCTTTCCATCCTCAGGCTCGCATACTATACCTGTGCGGTCCATTGTGCTTATATAGACACAATCTCCGACACTGAAGCCTGCTGTCTTTGACAACTTATCGATTTTTCGTTTATCATCGGCCAGCTTTATACTTTTTGATGCCTGCTCGGCATGCCTTTGAACCATCTCCTCATTTTTTACCGGTGCCGTCTCTTCCTTGAAGCGGTATTCCCCATAGGATTTCTTTTCCTTGTAAGTGATCTCATGGGCTCTTTCAATAATATCTGTTCTCATGCCCAGCCGCAGGGCGATAAGGAATGCGTTGCTTTCCCCGGGCTCCCCTACCTTTAACCTGTACAACGGCTTTAAGGTTTCCAGGTCAAATTCCATACAGCCGTTTTCAAAGCCTTCCCTGCTGTATGCATAATTTTTTATTTCACTGTAATGAGTGGTGGCGATGGTAACAGCTCCCCGCTGATGAGCTGCCTCAAGAACTGCTATTGCCAGGCCCATACCTTCTCCCGGGTCGGTGCCGGCACCCAGCTCATCGACTATGACCAGCGTATTTTCATCCGCACACTCAATTATCCCTATTATATTCCTGATATGAGAAGAGAAGGTGCTCAGGGATTGCTCTATGCTCTGACCGTCGCCTATATCAACAAGTATATCGGTGAAAACGGAGAATTCACTGTCAGGCTCGGCAGGTACATGAAGTCCTGACTGCACCATCAGAGTCAGAAGCCCTATAGTTTTCAGGGCAACGGTCTTTCCTCCGGTATTGGGACCTGTAATTACCAGAGTCCGGTAGCAGTCTCCGATGCTGATGTCAAGAGGTATTGCCGACTTGCCTATCAGCGGGTGTCTGGCTCCCCGGATGTTCAATTTATGCTCTGTATTTACACTTACAGGATGAGCTTCAAGGGACCTGCTGAAGCGCGCTTTTGAAAATAGAAAGTCATAGTATGCCATAACCTCCATATTTATTGATATTTCTCTCTTGCAGGCTTCAACAAGCAGGGTAAGCGCCGACAATATCCTGTATACCTCCTTTTCTTCCTCTATTCTGCAGTGGTTCAGCTCATCATGGAGCTTGCGGACCTCCAAAGGCTCAATAAAGACTGTGGAGCCGCTGGAGGAGCTGTCCAGCACCTCTCCCTCCAGGTTCCTGCGGTACTCTTTTTTCACAGGCACCACATATCTCCCGTTCCGGCTGCTTATTATGCCGTCCTGGAGATACCTGGCATAGGCGGGAGACCTGAGAATACCTTCCAGCTTGCTCTTGATACGGTCCTCAAGGATTATTATCCTTTTTCTTGTTTTGCACAGCTCACTGCTTGCCTTGTCATCCACCGTTCCATTCTGTATGCACCTGGCTATTTCCACGGACAGGTGCTCCAATTCATAGGCCGACAGGGCATAGCTGCTTACTGTGGGAGCGGCCTCAACCTTGTCCTTCATAAACCTTTTAAGCCTGCCTACCTCACGGAGAAGCCCGTGAGTCAGTTCCAGGTCTTCCGGCACCAGGGTAATGCCTTTATCCAGCTTGCCCATGACATTTTCCATACCCTTAAGGCTGTGTATCGGAACGCTCCCGCTTATCTGCAGTACGGCGCAGGCTTCGGTAGTTTCATTGAGCCAGGCTGTTATGGTATTGATGTTCAACGAAGGCTCCAGCCTGTCGATAAGCTCGCTTCCCAAAGCTGATACGGCATAGGCCTTCAGCAGGCTTTTGATTTTATCGAATTCCAGGGTGTTTAAAGTTGTTTGATTCATTATGATTCCTCCTTGGCATTCGGCAGCAAGCCGAGGGTTATATCCTTCAGCACTGCAAAACGCATATTTTCAGGTAAACAAAAAAGGCTGCAATCAGAACACGTCCGATTACAACCTCATATACAATTCAATACAGCCATTCTGATTCAGAGGTCAATAAGCCTATCTCGCCCCTGCGGAAAATCAGATGCTTTTACCATACAGGGAAAGCTGCTCCCCATAGAATAAAAAAACCGTGCAAAAGCACGGTACTGTACAATGTTTTATAATTGGCTCCGTGTTCGATTTATCAAAAGGAAAGCAAATAAAACCTACTGAACATAGGCATTCCTTCTGATTCTAGATTCAATTATCTAGTTAAGAACACGCTCCAACATAAAGTTACCTCTCTTTGTCTCACATATGTGGTCAAAACACACATACATTTATCAATAATACTATATGTAAATATCTGCAGAATGTCAAGAAATTATTCCGGTAATTTGAGCTTGTGTTATATAAAAAAATTAAAAGAGCTATTGACAGAAACTGGTGCGAGTAGTATATTGAATATAACATACAAATCCGATAGGAATAATGAGTAAAACGATGAAGAGAAGAGTAAGCTTTTGAAAGCTGCCAGAGAGGAGCCCCCACAGGCTGAGAGGGGTTCTGAGCGGAAACCGGCTGAAGTGCATCTCGGAGCTGTGGGCTGAAGCAGTGCCTTTTGGCGCAGTAGTAGGTTCATGCAGGTACGCCTGTTACAGCGTCAGTATATTGTTACTGTACAAGAGTTTTCGCTTTTACAAGCGATAAACAGAGTGGAACCGCGGAATGTACTTCTGCCTCTGTATATGGGGCAGGAGTTTTTTTGTAGCTTCTATGCGGGATAGCCAATCTGTGGTACACTCTTGTTATAATAATATAACTCGTTGTGCTCGGAACTTTACACTTGTTATCAAACGGCACAACAGAGCGATTTACTAATGAAACATTTATCGGAGGCGGTGTTGGTGAAAATATCCACAAAGGGGATATATGGTCTGAGGGCTATGGTGGATCTGGCAGTTAACTCATCAGGGGATCATGTCACTTTGAAAAGCATTGCGGAAAGACAGGATATTTCAGAAAATTATCTGGAGCATGTGTTCTCGGCGCTGAGAAAAGCAGGGCTGATATCCAGCACCAAGGGTTCTCAGGGAGGATACACCCTGGCGGCAATGCCGGAGGCTATGACTGTCGGTGAGATACTAAGGGCGTTAGAAGGTGATCTGACTATAATTGATGAAAAGCATACTTCGAAAAACAGGAATAATGCGTTTGAACACTGTATAAGCACCAAGGTGTGGGATG
>JAEXXN010000329.1 GCA_023405875.1 Bacillota bacterium
GTACTGATGCGGGAGCATTTATCGTCATTGATGTGCTTACCTTGTCAAGGGGAATACCATCAAAAAGTATCTCCATATCCCTGAGCGAATCTATTGCAACTCCGACCTTTCCTACTTCCCCTTCAGAAAGCGTATGGTCCGAGTCATAACCTATCTGTGTGGGCAGGTCAAAGGCTACGCTGAGTCCTGTCTGACCTTGCTCCAGAAGGTACTTGTATCTCTTGTTTGACTCTTCTGCAGTCGCAAAACCGGCATACTGTCTCATAGTCCAGAATTTTCCCCTGTACATTGTGGGCTGTACGCCTCTTGTATAAGGAAATTCACCGGGGTATGACAGGCTTTTGCTGTAATCAAGGCTTTCAACATCTTCCGGTGTATAAGCCCTCTTTATCTTGATGCCTGATGAAGTTTCAAATTCCTTTTTCCTTTCGGACTGTTTTGCCACAACCTTTGCCCCGACAGTATTTTCCCATTCCTGGTTAGCTTTTTTCACCTGCTCCAGCTTTTCCTTGTCGAACATATTTACCCTCCTTATTGATATAAATATAAATTGATATAAATATAAGGCCTTTGCGAAAAATTATTGCATACTTGCATCTCAAAGCTGCAATATGAAATTTAAGTTTCATGAAGTATATGTTTCTGCAAGTTTTCCTTCTTCACTTATATTACCATATTATTAACTGTACTGTGTACTATTTTTGAGTATTTTTTTGAAATTTTTATGGGTTTTTTTTGCCGGTTTTTCTGCCGGTCCTTTCAAGAAATTTTGAAAGCTCTATTATATATCTTTCGTGGGTCCCTTCGCCAATAATTTCCTGCTCGTCAAAGGCTTCCACCCGGAAGCTCAGCTTTTTTCCTTCTATGCTCAAAAGCTCAGCTTTTGCATATACCTTCATTCCTACGGGGGTTGCAGCTATATGTCTGACATTCAGGCTGAGGCCGACTGTAGCAAAGCCTTCACCCAGCTGCGGGTCGACCGCCTTCAACGCTGCATTTTCCATAAGGGCAACCATCATAGGGGTTGCAAAGACTTCGACCCCGCCGCTGCCGAAGCTTACCGCCGTATCCGACTCTGTTACGGTCTTTTCAATCTGTGCACTCATGCCTGCTTCCAATTTAAAATCCAAGTAAAACACACTCCTTTTTATTTTTTCTTATGTGAATCATATGAAAGATACGTCATATCTAAGGTTGTTATAGGCTTTGGAGTGCAAGCGAAATATTATACCGCAGCACAAGCTCCGAAACCAGAACTTCTAAGCTCAAAATCCATCCGTATGAATGTATCATACTCATGAGGAAGTTTCCATGCCGCCCCCGTTTATGTCTCATCCTTCCGCAAATATACCAATGCTCTAATATTTAAAGCTTAGCCGTTTTACGGCTAAGCTTCAATATTTTTATGCGTTTGCAAATACTTCCTCGAATTCTTCCCTGTCAAGCTTTTCTCTTTCCAGGAGTGCCTGTGCTACTCCGTGAAGCTTGCCTATGTTATCCTTCAGAAGCGTTTCTGTCTTGTTATATGCTGCATCAATGATCTTTCTTGTTTCCTTGTCGATCATTGCCGCTACTTCCTCGCTATAGTTCCTTGACCTTCCGAAGTCTTTGCCTATGAATACCTCATCATGCTCTGAGCCGAAGGTCATCGGGCCTAAGGTATCGCTCATTCCATATTCAGTTATCATCTTCCTTGCAATAGCAGTAGCTCTTTCAATGTCGTTCTTCGCTCCTGTGCTGACATCATCCAGCACCAGCTTTTCAGCGACTCTGCCCCCAAGCAGGCTGACGATCTGCTCTTCCAGCTCTGATTTGGACATATAGAACTTATCCTGCTGCGGTAAGGATATAGTATAGCCTCCTGCCCTTCCCCTGGGAATAATGGATATCTGATGTACGGGGTCGGAATTGGGCATAAGCTTCTGAACTACCGCATGGCCGGCTTCATGATAGGCGGTAAGCTTCTTGTCATGGTCACTTACTACCTTGCTCTTTTTCTCCGGTCCTGCAATTACCCTTATAGTAGCCTCATCCAGGTCGACCACCTCAATCTTTTTCTTCCCTTTTCTGGCAGCCAAAAGTGCTGCTTCATTCATTACATTCTCAAGATCCGCAGGCGTAAAGCCGGTTGTTCCCTTTGCCAGATTTTCAAGGCTTGCATCCAGCGAAAGGGGTTTGTTCTTCGCATGTATCTTTAATATTTCCTCTCTTGCCTTAACATCAGGTATACCCACGGTTATCTGCCTGTCAAAGCGTCCCGGCCTCAGAAGCGCAGGGTCCAATATGTCAGGCCTGTTTGTTGCCGCTATGATTATTATTCCTTCATTTACACTGAAGCCATCCATTTCAACAAGCAGCTGATTAAGTGTCTGCTCTCTTTCATCATGTCCTCCGCCCAGGCCCGCACCTCTGTGCCTGCCTACGGCGTCTATCTCGTCAATGAATATTATGCAGGGTGCGCTCTTCTTGGCCTGCTCAAACAGATCCCTTACTCTTGATGCACCGACTCCCACGAACATTTCAACAAAGTCAGAACCGCTTATGGAGAAGAATGGAACTCCTGCTTCCCCAGCAACCGCCCTGGCAAGATATGTCTTACCTGTTCCCGGAGGGCCCACCAGAAGTATGCCCTTGGGAATCCTTGCGCCAAGCTCAATGAATCTTCTGGGCTGCTTTAGGAAGTCAACGATTTCTCCCAGTTCTTCCTTTTCTTCGTCTGCACCGGCTACATCCCCAAAGGTTATCTTCTTTTTCTCATCAGTGTGGAGCTTCGCCCGGCTTTTGCCAAAGGACATCACCCTATTCCCTCCACCCTGGGACTGCTGGGTCAGAACAAAGAAGAATACAACAAAAATTACGATCAGTATTATTGACGGTAATATCGAAAACCAGGCAGAAGCTGCCGACTTTATTTCATATCTTACATTCAATCTGTCCCGCTCAATATATTCCCGGACCATATCATTGAATTCATTACTGGGAACAACTGCTTCAAAACGTTTGTCATTTACCATTTTTCCGGATACGATGGATGATGTGTCACTGGACTCGGATACGATGACTTCCTTTATCCTCCCACTTTCAATCTCAGTGACCAATTGTGTATAAGACAGCTTTTCCTTGACCGGTTCAGCATTCTGTATTATCAGTACAAACATATATATTATAATGATTATTAATATATAAAAGCTTATACCTCTTAAGAATCTTTTCAACAATAGCCCTCCTTTTCAAGAGATATGATACTCAAAAATCTAAATTTTCTATAGACAATAAAAATATTTTAGCATATCAAGATTTAAAATACAATATTACCCTCATAAGCATATGCAGGCTGTAACAGCTGCATACCCGTGAATTATCAGATTACTCGCCTGAATAGACCTCAGGCTTCAGAACACATACAAATGGAAGGTTCCTATATACCTCTGAATAGTCAAGTCCATATCCTACTACAAATTCATCAGGAATCTGGAAGCCGACATATTCTATATCCACATGGGCCTTTCTCCTGTCCGGCTTGTCAAGAAGGCTGCAAACCTTTACAGTGTTGGGATTTCTGGTCTTGAGATTTTCTATCAGATAGCTGAGAGTAAGTCCTGTATCTACGATATCTTCAACAATAAGTATATCCTTACCTTCTATTTCCCTTTCCAGGTCCTTTATGATCCTTACAACTCCGGAGGATTTGGTTGCACTTCCATAGCTGGACACTACCATAAAATCCATTGTCAGCGGCAGCTCTATAGCTCTGACCAGATCGGACAGATATAACATACAGCCCTTCAGAATACCTACGACCATCAGGTCCTTTCCCCTGTAC
>JAEXXN010000556.1 GCA_023405875.1 Bacillota bacterium
CTTTATAGCGGATACTTTGAACATCTCTATAGGCAATACATTCTCAGGCGGAGTCATCGACTTTACACTCTTCGGGATACTGCAGGGAAATGCAAAGACGAACTGGCTGCTTGTATTGCCGGTAGGAGCTATTTGGGCGGCACTATACTATTTCTCCTTCAGGTTTTTTATAATGAGGTTCAATATTCTTACACCCGGCAGAGGTGATGATATGGAGGAAGCTTCAAAAGTGACCACAAAATCATCTTTAAAGGAAGAAGCAGTTGCTGTTATTGCCGCTTTGGGCGGAAAGGAAAATATTAAGGAAATTGATGCTTGTATCACCCGGCTTAGAGTCAGTGTCATGGAGGTAGAAAAGATAGATAAGGAAGAACTGAAGAAAATAGGGGCAACTGCTGTTTTGGAGGTTGGAGGAGGAATCCAGGCTATCTACGGAGCAAAAGCGATCCTATATAAAAATATCATAGAAGATATTCTTGGAATTCAAGAATAACCACAAGAAAATGACCACCTGCATAGGTGGTCATTTTCTTGTGGTTATCCGAGGAGGACAGTTTACGGTCATCATAAGCTATTCAGCTCCGGCTGTATAATACGCCATCATATCATTTTTTAAAAATAAAAAGGGCATACTATATAAATCGCATAAAGCAGCTTATATAGAATAGCAGCAGTTTATAACACTAATGTGAACGTTTCGTATTATCAAACTATTTTGTAGGGGCTGCGCGCCAAACATATAAGCATTGAATTTTTATATCGGAGGGATGGTGAATGCATGGAATTGCCAAAAGAAAAGTATGATGAGCTGGAGTACTTTATCGACAGCTTGGATACCAACAAAGGAGCTTTGATAAAGATACTTCATAAGGCCCAGGAAATATTCGGATACCTGCCGAGGGATGTGCAGCTGTTTGTCGCCAGGAAGCTGGGTATACCCGGTGCCGAAGTGTATGGAGTGGTCAGCTTTTATTCATATTTCACTACAAAGCCCGGAGGGAAGCATACCATAAGTGTTTGTATGGGAACTGCCTGCTTTGTAAGGGGCTCGGACAAAATAATTGAAAGAATGAAGGAAAAGCTGAAAATTGAGTCCAACGGGATAACTGAAGACGGCCTGTTCACCCTGAAGGATGTGCGCTGCATCGGCGCTTGTGGTCTGGCGCCGGTTGTAATGGTGGATGACAGGGTATTCGGGCGTGTAAAGGAAGAAGACCTTGATGGGATCATCAATACGTATCGCAGTTAGGAGAATACAAAATGAGTATAAAGTCATTGGATGAGCTGAAAAGGATAAGAGAAGAACATGCGGGGCGGGTAAACCTGCGGCAGCATGGAGAAACAAAGGAGGACAAAATAGAAATACTTGTCGGAATGGCTACCTGCGGCATTTCCTCAGGGGCAAGGGAAACCTTGAACGAATTTGTTAATGAGCTGGCGAAGGAGAAGCTGGACAATGTCAGGGTGATACCTGTGGGCTGCATAGGTTACTGTCATTCCGAGCCTACTGTACAGGTAAATATTCCGGGGCAGAAGCCTGTTTTGTACGGCAATGTAAAGAAAAACAAGGTCAGTCAGATAATCGAGAAGCATTTGAAGTCGGGAGAGCCGGTGTCGGAATTGATTCTGAGAATGGATTTTGAAAGAGTATAAGCAATTAAAGAACGTTATGAAGGAGGGTTTGTATGGCAGGAGCCCGTACAAATATCATGGTCTGTGGAGGCACAGGCTGCCTGGCAAGTGACAGCGACAAGGTAATAAAGAATCTGGAGCTTATAATCAAAGCCCGGGGCTATGAGGAGGAGGTAAAGGTCATCAGGACCGGCTGCTTTGGGTTTTGTGAACAGGGGCCCATTGTAAAAATAGAGCCTGACAATGCTTTTTATGTCCGTGTCGGACCGAAGGATGCCAGAGAGATAGTCGATGAGCACATCATTAAGGGAAGAAGGGTCGAACGTCTGCTGTACCAGGAACCAAAAGCAGATGAAAGGATCGACAGACAGGAGGACATGCCTTTTTACAGGAAGCAGCTCCGGGTCGCCTTGAGGAACTGCGGGCTGATAAACCCTGAGGACATCTACGAATATATTGCCCTGGGAGGCTATGAGGCTTTGGGGAAAGCGATCAGCCAAATGACCAGGGACCAACTGATAGACGAAGTTAAAAAATCAGGACTGCGGGGCAGAGGGGGAGGCGGCTTTCCCACCGGCCTCAAATGGGAGATCACAAAAAGACAGGAAAGCGATACCAAATTCATAATCTGCAACGCTGATGAGGGTGATCCGGGAGCCTTTATGGACAGAAGCATACTTGAAGGGGACCCCCACAGCGTATTGGAAGCAATGGCTATCGGAGGATATGCCATAGGCGCGGACAAAGGGATAATTTATATCCGGGCAGAATACCCCCTTGCAATATCCAGGCTGAATACAGCCATTGCCCAGGCAAGAGAGCTGGGGCTGCTAGGCCAGAACATATTCGGAACAGCCTTCAGCTTTGATGTAGAGCTGAAATACGGTGCAGGGGCATTTGTGTGCGGAGAAGAGACAGCCCTTATAAATTCCTGCGAAGGGAAAAGGGGAGAACCGGACTACAAGCCTCCTTATCCTGCACAGGAAGGCTATTGGGGATACCCTACCTGTGTCAATAATGTGGAAACCTTTGCAAACATCCCCCCTATCATAACAAAAGGGGCGGACTGGTTCGCGGCAATTGGGACCGAGGGCAGCAAGGGAACAAAGGTATTTGCCCTTGCCGGCAGGATAAACAATGTAGGGCTTGTGGAGGTGCCCATGGGAACCACCCTCAGGGAAATAATATATGAAATAGGAGGGGGTATACAGGGAGGCCGAAGGTTCAAAGCCGTACAGACCGGAGGACCCTCGGGGGGCGTTATAACGGAGAAGGACCTGGATACGCCTATAGATTATGACAGCCTTAAGGGAATCGGCTCAATGATGGGCTCCGGGGGAATGATAGTCATGGATGAAAAGGACAATATGGTCAATATCGCAAAATTCTACCTGGAATTCACCATGGATGAATCCTGTGGAAGATGCACCCCTTGTAGGATAGGTACGAAAAGGATGTATGAGCTTCTGAACAAGATAACGGACGGGAAGGGTACAATGAATGACATCGATGCTTTGAAGCAACTGGCCTATATGATAAAGGGCAGCTCCCTCTGCGGCCTCGGTCAGACAGCCCCGAATCCTGTGATAAGCACAATGAAATATTTCTGGGATGAGTATATGGACTTGATAAAGGATACAGGCCAACCCGGGGGAGAAGAGCGGTATAAGCAGGATAACAAACCCTTGAAGGAAATGAGGCGAGAGCATGGACAAATGTAAAACCATCAAAGTAAAAATAAACAATCAGGAGCTGCTTGTACCTGAGGGCACCACTATACTGGAAGCGGCCCACAAAGCGGGTGTGAGGATACCTACATTATGCCACCTGGACCTGCATGACCTGAAGCTGGTCAATCAGACAGCCTCCTGCAGGGTATGCATGGTGGAAGCACCGGGAAGGGATATGCTGGTTCCGGCCTGTGTAACCAAGCTGGTTGAGGGGATGGAGGTACAGACAGACTCCATACGTGCTATTACGGCACGCAGGATGGCCGTGGAGCTGCTTTTATCCAATCATCCCAATGAATGCTTTACCTGCCCCAAGAACCTTGAGTGTGAGCTTCAGGCACTGGCAGCCGAGCTGGGAGTGCGAGAGATCAGGTGGGAAGGAGATCGCATGGACTATCCCAAAGATATGTCAAGCGATGCTATTGTAAAGGATTCCAACAAATGCATATACTGCAGGCGCTGTGAGACTATGTGCAACAAAGTTCAGACCTGCGGGATACTGTCGGGGATAGGGCGCGGCTTCGATGCCTTTGTAGGGCCTGCTTTCAACATTCCCATGGCTGAATCCTCCTGCACCTACTGCGGCCAGTGTGTGGCGGTATGCCCGACTGCCGCTCTGACGGAGGTCCGCCATACCGACAAGGTATGGGAAGCTCTCAATGATCCTGACAAGCATGTGGTTGTACAGACTGCCCCTGCCATCCGTGTTGCCCTTGGGGAGCTTTTCGGCATGAAGCCGGGTACCATTGTGACGGGAAAGCTCGTAACAGCATTGAAAAGAATGGGCTTTGATGCAGTATTTGATACAGACTTCGGCGCAGACCTTACCATAATGGAGGAGGCTTCCGAGCTTATCCACCGTATCAAAAATAATAAGACACTGCCCATACTGACCAGTTGCTGCCCTGCATGGGTAAAGTTCATTGAACACCAGTTCCCGGAGCTTCTGGAGGTACCGTCCACCTGCAAGTCTCCTCATATAATGTTCGGAGCTATTGTCAAGACCTATTATGCAGAAAAGAATGGTATTGACCCTGATAACATAGTAGTTGTATCCATTATGCCCTGTATTGCCAAGAAGGCAGAGGCCAAGCGCCCCGAGCTGACGAAGGATGCATACAATAATGTTGACATCGTGGTAACCACCAGGGAGCTGGGGGCTATGATCAAGGAGGCGGGAATAGAATTTGAAAGCCTTCCGGACAGCGAATACGATAAGCCCCTTGGAGAAACCACAGGTGCATCTGTTATATTCGGGACAACAGGCGGAGTTATAGAGGCAGCGGTGCGTACAGCCTATGAATGGATAACCGGAGAAGAGCTGAAGAATGTTGAGTTTGAACAGCTTAGAGGTATGGAAGGCTTGCGTGAGGGAACTGTGAGTATGGGTGGGAAAGAGCTGAAGATAGGGATCGCCCATGGCCTGGGAAATGCCCGGAGGCTGCTTGAAAGCATACGAGAAGGCGAATCAAAATATGATGCCATAGAAATAATGGCTTGTCCAGGTGGATGCATCGGCGGAGGGGGCCAGCCCTACCACCATGGGAATGACGAGATAGTCAAGAAACGCCAGCAGGCCATTTACATGGAGGACAGGAGCAAGAAGCTCAGAAAATCCCATGAAAATTCCGAAGTATTGAAGCTTTATAGGGAGTACCTGGGGGAACCCTATGGGGAATTGGCCCATGAACTGCTTCATACACATTATGAGGAGCGGGAAAGGATTTAAAGCAGTTTGGTAGTGATGCATAATTTAGGAAGGATGTGCAACAACCGGAACGGTTCTAAACCGTTCCGCCTCATTCTATAATTATCTGGTACAGCCTCTTTCTACAGCTCAGGCCTGGGCCTGCATGATGATTTCAAGCCTGGTGCTTTGGCCGGCTTCTTTTGACCTGTATGCAAGATGGGCATACTTTGAAAAGTGCCGCGGAACAAAAGCCAGCATTTCACCGGGGGAAACGGTATATAAAGGCCCGTCGGGCAGATAGTCCCTGTTGTTTGGGCTTACTGCAACATATGCTTCTGCAGGAAACAGGCCGGTATTCTTCACAAAAATAGTTGTATTGGACTGCTGAGAGGTATTAAAGCCTTCGGTATACTGGTACATGTCACTTGACGGAAGCAGCAGTGAGCTTTCTGAGAATTTTCTGCCTGAAATAAACACGGCTTCGTTGGGGGGCGGCAGTTTATACTCTACAATAATACAGGGCCTGTTGTATATCATTGTGCTCTTACAGTTTCTTGAGCTTATTATCCTTTTGATGTCATTGCTGTACAAGCCGCCGCTTCTGAGCATTATTCCGTAATTGCAGAGGGCGCCTGAACTCCATTTATCGAACAGACCGGTAATATCCCACTGATACCATCCTGCATTTCCTACAGCCGTTCCTTGAGAATAAGATTCTTCATATATCGGCGGCTGTGTGTCCCAGGTCACAGTCCTATGGTCCCAGCCGGAGGCGATGGGATAGGGGGTAAAAATACTGCTGACCTGTTTATTCTGGACAAAATCCACGTATAGGTACAGCCTGCAGCTTATGATTTCTGCGGACTTGGGAAGACAGCCAAAATCAAACCTTGCCAGATATCTGAACTCTGACCGGCTGTTTTTTTTCCCCATCCAGCTTACAATAAAGCGGCTGTAGTTTTTACTATGAAAGTATGAATCGATACAAGTATCGTTACATGCCGTGAAGCTATGTGAAAGTACCATGATTTTCCCCCTGAACAGCTATTCTGTTTGAGAATATGCCCGTACAATCGCAATCCTATTATGCTCGCACACATCGTATACTACATTTTATGTGTGCATATCAAAAAGTGGAACAAGTATCAATAAGCGCCGGCTACTTTTTTATGGAATAGCCCTTGTACAGGATAAAGGCTCCGTCGCTGTCAAGCCTGTCGAAAAGCTTTATTGACCGGAGGATCTCATATACTGCCATATCAATATAGCCATATTTGTTATAAAGCTTCGCAAGCATAAGCAGGACCTTATCATTATCAATACAGTTAAGCAGCTCCAGGGAGCGTTCAAATACCTTGAAATCCCCTGTAGCCAGAAGTATTTCCAACACTTCAAAAATTACAGGCAGGAGGATATCAGAGGTCTCAGGCCCCTCGTCAAGGGTCGGCACAGTATCTGTACTTATGATAGATATAAGACAAGACAATACCCTGTGGTCATGCTCAAAGCTTTCCTTATGCTCCAGGGGCTCTATCACAGCCGCTGCTTCAGCATAGTTCTGCCCCAGAAGAAGGCCGAGGCAGCATAATATTCTGGATTTTCTATAATATTTGCTATCATCACAGACAAGCTTCAGGCTTGAAGCTGCCGTATCATATTCTCCAAGGTAAAAGAGGCATTGCGCTTTGAGAAGTTCAAGGTCCTCACCCGTGAGACCCGCTTTCTGGGCTTTTTCAATAAATTCCAGGGAGAGCGCATACTGCCTCTGGAGAAATAGAATATCCGCAATCATTATAAAGCTTACCGAGCTCCTGGTATCAAAAAATTGCATCAGCTTGCCTTTAAGCTCCCCTTCGGTTTTTTCTGTTTTACTCAGTACCTCCCCTATGGAGTAGATTGCGTCGTAATAGTCAGGCTTGGCTAAAAGTGCCTGATTGTAATACCTCAGAGCCTCGGAATAGTCTCCCAGCTGATGGGATATACACCCCAGGGCGAAGCAGGGCTTATATGAGCCGACTCCTATAATGAAGCTCAATACTGCCGGCGGCTCGCCCAGCTCCAGGCATCTTTCAAAGCTTCTGACAGCTCTTGTGGTAACTCCCAGGCTGTGGTAAATGGTACCTCTTATATACTCAACATCGGTATATTGAGGATACATGGAAAGAGCCCTGTCAATATATAAAATGGCGTTGTCATAATCGGCCAGAAGCTGATAAGCCATAATTATCCTTATAATAAGCTTGGGTACATATATGTCGCTCTTGCTGCATTTCTCAAAGGATGCATCAAAGTATTCAAGCGATTTTTTTGCCAGGCCCAGGGCAAAATACTCGTTTCCCATACAAAAAAGAAAATACGGGTTATCCGGCTGTTCTTCAAGCTGCTGCTCAAGAATGCGCATGTTCCTTTTCCTCTTATCATGCTCCCTGACATTGGAATTGAGATAGCCGTAGTGGTATATGGATATTCCCGCAGGCTCTATGCGTACATCGGATTTTTCAGATATTATCGACTCATGTATCCTTCCCTGATATCGCAGCTCAGGGATATTTTTGAATAATCTTATATTTACATTAAGTATCTTTTCGCTGCCGGCTTTTTCTCCTATATAACAGATTGTATTGAATATATATATATCCGCCGGATCGTTCCTGCTTATCAGCTCTTTCAGGTAAGCGGCATCCCTTTTCTCAAATTCATCATCTCCGTCAAGTATCAGAATCCAGTCCCCTGTCGCCTTTTCAATAGAGTAGTTCCTTGCCTTGCTGAAATCGTCAACCCATTCAAAATCATAGAGCTTTGCGCCATATTCGGCAGCAATTGCCCTGGTATTGTCAACAGAGCCTGTATCAACGACTATAAGCTCATCGGCAATACCGTAAATGCTTTCAAGACATCTTCCGATATCCTTTTCTTCATCTCGTACTATCATGCATACACTTAAGGAGACACCCATTTAAATCACCTCATTTCGTTATAACAAGATTTCCATAAGGGTTTTTGCAGACTTGCAAAAACCTACCCGAGCGTTTCAACTATATAGGTTGCATTAAAGAAGCTTCAAAGAAGAATTAGGCAACCTATGAAATCAAGGTATATGTTTTGCAATATTTGAATTGTGATGTAAAAGGTTTATTGCAAAACATATTGGCGGGAGATATGCTCACTAACTATTGGACAACAAAATCGATACCTGCCGCTTATAAGAGGAGGGAGACATCTTCAGCCTCGTTATATGTGCCCGTAGTCGGCTTCTTATGTAGCAGGTGTATAAACACCTGCATCAGTGCATATGAACACAACAAATTTCTAAGCTTCCACAGTGTCGATAAGCACATCCTTGCTCCAGTGCCTCCCGTGCTAAGGAAGGGCTAGGGGTTGTGAGGCACTAGTTCTGACCGTTGAAGTATGCAACTGCTGTTGCGGTTTGAGCACCCAGGACCTGGACTCTGGTATAGTTCAGGAAATATCCTGGCACTAATACTGCTGCCTGATTCTGCGTCAGTGCTACCTCTGAGGTATTGTCCGGTACAAAGTAGGTTTCGCTGGTTGTAGGGCTCACCTGTAATCTTACCGATATTGCTGCGGTACCGGTGTTCACTACGTAGAAGGAGTATTGTTTCATCTGTGAAGTGTCAAAGCTGAAAGCAGTATTCGTCAGGCTGACATCTGTAAGGGCAATATTGAGATCGGAGGATGTGAATCCATATCCGCCTACACTCACGGTCACTGTATTGGCAATGGTTGCAGTGACTGAACCTGCTACACTCACTGTGTCTGTAGCACTGGACAGAGCACGGATATCAAAGCTGTTTGCAGTTACCGATACTGCTCCGGTAACTGTTACCGTATTGGCTATGGTAGCAGTTACTGAGCCTGCTACGCTCACTGTATCTGTAGCACTGGACAGAGCGCGGATGTCAAAGCTGTTTGCCGTTACCGATACTTCTCCGGTAACCGTCACTGTATTGGCTATGGTCGCGGTGATTGAACCTGCTACGCTTACCGTGTCTGTAGCACTGGATAGAGCACGGATATCAAAGCTGTTTGCTGTTACCGATACTTCTCCGGTAACCGTCACTGTATTGGCTATGGTAGCAGTGACTGAGCCTGCTACACTTACTGTGTCGGTAACACTGGAAAGGGCGCGGATATCAAAGCTGTTTGCAGTTACCGATACTGCTCCGGTAACTGTTACCGTATCTGCAATTGCCGCTGTTATAGTACCGCCTACCTGGAGCGCTCCGTCGTTTGCAACCAGAAGACTTGTTACTGTACCTCCCGAGGTTGCTCCAAAGGATTGGACCTTCAGGTTTTCCGCAGAGTCATTGAAAACGAGATTATTGGGCATATGCCTCACCTCCTTTCTGCCAGAGCTTGGCCTTCCCATAACATATTATGGGGAAGGCTGTACAATTGACATATACTTTTATCTGATATGTTACATATTGATAAAAACATCAATACAATGTATCAAGATAAAAAATATACTGAAGGCGTTCGATGCAATCAGGAAAATATTTACGCGGGATCCGGATCATGTAAAATGGTTTTCGCGCAATAAATATATAGGAGGTAAGTTATGAAAAATAAAAGTATGCTTCTTGAGGGCTCAAAAATCGGATATAACCTCAAATTGGGGTATTATTCGGTGGTAGGAGAAAATGTGAAAATTGGGGACAACGTGGTTATAGGAAATAACGTTACGATACACAATGACTCTGTCATTGGGAATAACGTAAGGATCGACGACAATACCGTGATCGGGAAGCTTCCCATGAGGGTCAGAACAAGTGCACTGGATACCGCAAAAGAGCTGAAACCGTGCACTGTCAGTGATAACTGTGTTATAGGCACCTCTGTTGTTTTGTACCGGGGATGCAGTATAGGCGCTGAATGCCTTGTTGCAGACCTGGCTACCATACGGGAGGATGTGGCTGTAGGAAACAATACCATTGTAGGAAGAGGTGCCGCGGTGGAAAACTGCTGCACCATAGGTGCCTTCTGCAAGCTGGAGACTAATGTGTATGTAACTGCATACTCTGAAATTCAGGATCATGTATTTATTGCGCCGGGAGTTATTACTTCAAATGACATATATGCAGCCAGAGGCAGTGCGGATACGGTATTTAAAGGAGTTACCGTAAAAAGAGGAGGCAGGATAGGCGCACAGGCAACGGTGCTTCCGGGAATAACTATAAATGAAGACGGGTTTGCAGCAGCAGGCAGTATGGTAACTAAAGACATCCCGGAAGCTGCCATCCACTGCGGTAATCCTGCCAGATATATGAAGCCTGTGCCTGATGAGCAGCAATTAGGCAATATATTGGACAATATAAAGTAGCATATTCAAAAACTACTCATAAAATGTACTAAGATTAGGGCGAGGTGCATTTTATGAATATTGGGATAATTGGTACGGGAAATATGGGAAGAAACCATCTTCGCATTATGAACGGTTTCAAGAACAGAGTGGACGGAATATCTATTTTTGATACAGACGCTGAGCTGCTGCATCAGCTTTCGTATTTATATGAAGTGGACCACCATCACAGTATAGATTCACTTCTTGCGAAAGCTGATGCAGTAATAATTGCTGCGCCTACTTCGAGGCATTATGAGCTTGCAGAAGCATGTCTCAGGCTGAACAAGGACATTTTAATCGAAAAGCCTATGACTGCCACGGTGGATGAGGCTGTCAGACTGGCCGACCTGGTAGACAAGACGGGCTGCCTGTGCATGGTAGGCTTTGTAGAAAGGTTCAATCCGGTAATTCTTTATGTGAAGGAATATCTGAAGGACAAAGAGATAAAGAGCATAACCTCCGAGAGGATCAGCAAGCTGGAAAAAAGCCGCAGCTTTGATGTAGATGTCATTGTCGATCTGATGATCCATGACATTGATTTGGTCCTGAGCATGATAGACAGCAAGCCGGCAAAGGTTTTTGCAGCCTCCTGGGACCCAAAGCTTGATGAAGCACAGGCTGTCATCCAGTTTGAAAATGCAGCCGTGGCTGCTTTTAATGCAAGCAGGTCCTCCAGTGAAAAAATCCGCAGGCTGATGGTCAGCACACCCGGGGAGAACATAAAGGTTGATTTTCTGAAATACAAGGTTGAAAGAGTAAGGCAGGTAAGTATAGACAAATGCTTTAGCTGCTGTGATTACAGGATAACCGGTGAAAGCGACTATGTTATTGTTGAGGGAGAACCATTATATCTGGAGCTTAAGCATTTTCTGGACTGCATAGAATCACGGAAGAAACCTATGAGCAATGAACTGAATGGATTGGCAGCCCTGAAGCTTGCAGAGGAAATGGTCAATTTTGTGAAGGAAAGCAGGGGATATATTGATACAGATAGCAAGACCTGTAATAGGTAATGAAGAAATAAGTGCCGTGTCGAAGGTTTTAGCCTGTGGGCAGCTTGCAAGCGGCAAAGGGGTAGAAT
>JAEXXN010000374.1 GCA_023405875.1 Bacillota bacterium
TTCATGCCCTTATCCTTGGGAGTATTGACTATCTCCGCACCCAGGGCCCTCATCAGTATCTGCTTTTCTATAGAAAATTTTTCCGGTACAACAAAAATAATACGGTAGCCTTTGTTAATAGCTGCAAGCGCCACCCCCAGACCTGTGTTCCCGGCAGTTGCTTCAACTATTGTAGAGCCTTCCTTCAGAAGTCCGTCCTCCTCGGCCTTTCTTACCATATATACGCCGATACGGTCCTTGACGCTTCCCGCCGGATTCATGTATTCCAATTTGGCGAAAATGCTTACTCCCTCTTTTGCTATTATATTATTCAGCTTCAAAAGCGGAGTATTGCCGATCAGCTCCCGGATATCATTATAATACCCCATTTCATACCCTCCAATCACTTTATAAGAGCGGCCCTCAGCGCCCTTTGCATATCTCCAAGCAGGTCGGCCTTGTTTTCGAGGCCTACCGACAATCTGACCATTCCGTCGGTTATTCCCAGCTTCTGTCTCAATTCGTACGGAACGGCACCATGAGTCATAGTAGCCGGATGGGTCATAAGGGACTCCACCCCGCCCAGGCTTTCTCCTACGGTGATGATTTCCAGAGCTTTAAGAAAGGCACTGATGTCATATTCCTTTTTCAAGGTAAAGGAAATAACTGCCCCTGCCTTTTTGCTCTGCTTCCGGTGTACTTCATAACCGGGATGGGTCTTCAAACCGGGAAAGTATATTTTCTCGATTGCAGGATCTATGCTCAGAGCTTCTGCAATATACTCCGCATTTTCAACATGTTGATCCATCCTCACAGCCAGAGTCTTTATTCCCCTGATGAGAAGCCAGGAATCAAAAGGAGACAGCACACCTCCGGTTGCATTTTGCACGAAATGCAGCCTTTCAGCCAGAATGCCGCTGTTCACAACTGCAAGGCCGGCAACCAGATCGCTATGTCCTCCCAGATACTTTGTGGCACTGTGCACTACTATATCAGCGCCTGCTTCTATCGGCCTCTGAAGATATGGAGTCATAAAAGTATTGTCAACTATGGTGAGCACATTCTTTTTCTTAGCCGCAGCAGCTATTTTGGCTATGTCGGTTATACTCATCAGCGGATTGGTCGGGGTTTCGATAAAAATTGCCTTTACCTTCTCATCAAGCCTCGCCGCTACCTCAGCTTCATCATTGGTGTCAACTATTTCATATTGAAGCCCGAAGCCTGCGAAAACCTTGTCCAGCACTCTATAGGTGCCGCCGTAGATATTGCTTGACACCAGAAGCTTATCACCCTTTTCAAACAGCATCAGAACTGCCGTTACGGCTGCCATCCCGGATGCAAAGGCAAAGCCTGCAGCTCCGACCTCCAATTCGGCTATAAGCTTCTCCAGTGCGTGTCTCGTGGGGTTCCCCGTCCTCGAGTACTCATATCCCTTGTGGCCTTCCAGGCCATCCTGCTTGTAGGTGGAGGTCAGATATACCGGAACGTTTACAGCTCCTGTATGCTCATCCCCGTCAATTCCGCCATGTATCAGCGCAGTTTCAAATTTCATTATTCTTCCTCCCTTTTTATACCCTTTGCAAGGAAAATACCTGTTTCGGTATACTCACCCTTACTGGAGCAGCCTTTGCATTTTAATCCGGTGCTTGAAACTTCAATATCCTTGAAGCCGGCGCCGGCCAACCATCCGATGATCTGATTCTTGGAAAAACCCAGCCAGACATCATGCATCTCCTCAATAGCCCAATACCCGTCATGCTCCTCCACATCGGTTATAATGACCGTACCTCCGGGCTTTATTATCCTGAACATTTCTTTAACTGCCGTTTGGGCAGCCTCCACGTGGTGCAGGGCCATATTTGTGAATACTGCGTCCACAGAAGCATCAAACATAGGGATGTCATCCATAAAACCGCGGATGGGATAGAGATTATCCACCCCCATTTCCTTGGCTGTTTTGTTGAGCTCCTTCAGCATATTTCTTGAAATATCCAATGCCAGCACCATTTTAGCCTCACGGGTCAGGGCAAGAGCTATAAAGCCCGTACCGCAGCCCAGGTCGGCACATATCTTACTCCTGATATCAACCTTGGATAATACGATATCCTGTAGTTTTTCTTCAAAATATTCTGTCCTTATGACATTCCATTTGTCAGCTATTGTATCGAAATAACCAGCCGAACTCATACTTTACACCCCTTCTTTTATTATTGATTTTTGATACCTTGCAAAAAAACAAAAACTCCTGCCTCCATTACAGAGGCAGAAGTAAATTCTGCGGTCCCACCCTGCTTATCATGCTTATAAAATACATAAACATGAAAACTCATTTTTAGTACTGACATACCTCAACGCTGTAACAGGCGTACCTGCCGGAGCCTACTGCTTTCGGTCCGGTGCTCCGGGATGCACTTCAGCCTATATACGCTCGAAATCCTTTTCAGCCCATGAGGATCCCTCTCTGTCAGCTTCTATCAGCATACTCTTCCCGTCATTGCTTAATTCCCACTATTCATATAGGTTTTATATAATATAGTGTAATATATTTTTCCTGGTAAGTCAATACCTAAATATAATATTTTTTCTTTTTATTGGTAGCTTCCCAATACGGCTGTGTACAGGTCCTCCAGAAGCCGCAAGCCTCCCCTGTATCCGACATAAGCTCTGTCAAGTATCAATCTCTCGGTAATGGGAAGGTTAATGCCCAGATAGTAGCCCCCAAGTTCTTTTGCAATATCCTTGTCCCAAAGGCTTCCTATTATGAGCGGAGGCTGCCTGTGCTCCATGGCCCTGAGCTCCTGCTGAACCAACCCGCCATCCGTGGTAAAGCTTACATCGACGTCAAAATCCGGCAGCAGCTTGGCAAACTCGCTTGCTATTCCCTCCTTGAATTCCTCCGGCAGGTCATCTGTGATGAACTGGTGTCCCGGAAGCATGCCTATGTCATTTATGAGAAATTTACTTATCCCCAAGGCATAAAACGAATCTGCAATATTAAAAAATCTTCCCGGAAGGTCATACCTGAATTCCAGCAGGAAATCCGCCGCCCTCTCAAAATAGTAATAATACCGGCTCTCTTGCCTGTCTATATATTCATCAGCCGCTTTCTTGTCTATTCCGGCAAATTCCGAAACAGCCCTCAAAAACCGGCTCGTCTCATTGGCGCCTATGGGAAGCACAGGATAATGAAGATAGGGTGTTCCGAACTTTTCCTCCAGAAGCTTGACTGTATCCAGGCCTACCCAGTTTGAAACCAGAAGGTTGAATTTTGCCCTGGGTATATCGTTGATGGATTTAATCCCCTCGGCATTTTCGCCGAATATGATGTTGACCTTAAGGCCCAGTCCTGTAAGCAGAGTCTTAAGCTCCTCCAGGTTGCCGTTCCATAAGGGGTCCAGATAAGGAACCACGGAAAAGACATTTACAAGATTATCTGTTATGGCTTCGGCCGGCTCAAGCTGCTGCTCGATTATCGACTTCAGCAAAAGCTCATGGCCTTTGTAAGAGCTTCCCTTGAAGCCTCCCGTCTCTGCGTATATTATAGGGACGCCCGCTTCTCTGAATTCACCTACTACGCTTCCGGTATCATCCCCGACAATATCGGCAGTGCAGCCGGTGAGTACGACAAACATATCTCCGTCCATCACCTTCAGGGTCCCTTCGATAACCTTCCTGAGCCTGGCTTCACCTCCGAATACCACTTCCTTTTCTCCGGTATTGGTGCAGGGAACTGCATTTCCTCCGGCATAACCGGAGCCCTGGAAGCCGTTGTTAAAGCTTAAGCCTCCGAAAAGCTTGGCACTGCATCCGGGTCCCGCATGCAGTATCGGGATCGCCCGCTTGATTGCAAGCACTGTTTGCTGTGCACTTAAAGTACAGAAATGTCTCGGCTGTTCAACTGAAAGCATTAGTCCTCACCTCCCATGAAGGCAAAAGGAGGCTGCTCCAGCCACCAAGCTGTATAAGGCAGCTTTACATGACTGGCAAGGTTCTTCACAAATGCCGGGTTTGAAATAGTATCCGAAATTTTATAGCCGTAGTTCAATATGCCCTGGTAGCCAAGGCCAAAATGCTCATCGCCCATCAGGAAGGTAGGTATGCCCAGCTTCGCTCCCCATACCGACATACCGTGATGCCTCACAATATAAATGTCCGGCCTCAGCCTGTTCAGAATATTGACCTGTTCAAAGGACTGCTTGTTGCATACACTGAAATTTACATCTCCATAGTTGCTGACAACATGCTGGAGACTGTCGGCCTCCGGAGCTTTATTGTCAAAATATGCATCATGGTGCCATGCGCAGCCTCCAAGCACCTTCATTCCCAATTCCTTCAGAATGCAGATGATACTGTGTCCATGCACCGCACCGGCACTTACATATGCACTGACGCCATCAAGCTTTTCCCTTAATTGTTCAAGCTCCGGTGCGATCCTGTTTTTTTCACTTTCAATAAGCTCTTCCACTTGCTGCTCCTTGCCTACGACCCTTCCAAGCTCACGGAGCCACGCATCAGTTCCGGCTATGCCGAAGGGGGGCGGAGCTTTGACCTCCTTTACGCCATAACGCTCCTCAAGGCCAGCCGCAAGATAGGTTCCCAGGGTCGAGCATATCTGAACTGTCGCTGCGGTTTCAGAAAGTGTCTCAAGCTGTTCCATTCTGCTGAAGGGGACTATATAGTTGGCTTTAAGCCCAAGCCTTGCAAAAAGCTCGTTAAATATGTCGCTCCCCCAGAAATTGATTATATTCACGACGTTTTCCTGCTTTTTCTGAGGAGGCTTCACAACCTTCCGCAATATGCCGTGATATGCGGCATCAAAGCCTGTGGCCCAGACCTTCGACTTGAAGCCTTCGCAGTAAACCGGTATCACCGGGACTCCAACCTCTGCTGAAGCTTCCTCTGCTATGGATTCTATATCATCCCCTATTATTCCCGAGGCACAGGAGGTAGTTATGAATACCGCCCTGGGGTTGAATCTCTCCTTCGCTGTCCTTATTGCAGCCCGG
>JAEXXN010000405.1 GCA_023405875.1 Bacillota bacterium
GTTATGAACCGTTCCCTGCATTAAAACTGAGATAAAAACCTTTTGTCGTTTTCAAAGAAAAGCCTCAGGTCATCCACTTCATATTTCAACAGTGCGATCCTGTCAAGTCCCATACCGAAGGCAAAGCCTGAATATACCTCGGGGTCTATACCGCAATTTCTCAGTACATTGGGATGTACCATGCCGGAGCCCAATATCTCGATCCAGCCCTCATTCTTGCAGATCCTGCAGCCGGCGCCCTGGCAGGCCGCACAGGTGCAGTCCATTTCGGCACTCGGTTCTGTGAAGGGGAAGTGATGCGGCCTGAACCTGGTTTTGGTATTCTCACCGTACAGCTTCTTGGCAAAAACATCCAGGGTACCCTTCAGATTCGCCATTGTTATGCCTTTATCCACTACAAGCCCTTCTATCTGATGGAACATGGGTGAATGTGTGGCATCTATCTCATCCCTCCTGTATACCTTGCCGGGTACAAGTACCCTTATGGGCGGCTTCTGCTGCTCCATGGTCCTGATCTGCATCGGGGAGGTCTGTGTTCTCAGCAGTATCTCATCGTTTACATAGAAGGTATCCTGTATATCTCTTGCGGGATGATATTTGCTGTGATTCAGAGCATCAAAGTTATAGTACGCCTTTTCTATCTCAGGGCCTTCAACTATCGAAAAGCCCATACCTATGAATATCTGGTTTACTTCCTCCAGCACCTTGGTCAGCGGATGCTTGTTGCCAAGAGCCTTTCTCTTTGACGGCATCGTCACATCAATAAATTCGCTTCTCAGCCTGCTCTCCATATCCTTCCTTTTCAGGCAATATGCTGTTTCTTCGATCTTGTCGTTGATATAATCCCTGATTTCATTGGCCAACTGCCCCACAATAGGCCTTTCCTCCGGGGTCAGCCCCCCCATTCCCCTAAGAACCTGGGTAAGCTCTCCTTTTTTGCCAAGATACTTTATTCTTAACTCTTCCAGTTGCTTTTGCGTCTGGATACCTTCCAATTCCTTTACGGACTGTATCTTGATCTTTTCCAGTATCTCCTTCATATTCATGCTCCTTTCCTATATGGTGTAATAGACATATTTTTAATTTTTTACAAAAATTAAAACCCTCATTCCCAAAAAAGGGACGAAGGTTATCCGCGGTACCACCCTGCTTGTTTGCAATAATGCAAACCGCTCCAATAATAACGGCATTTACCGTCAGAGCCTACTGCTTTCAGCCCTGAATCTCCGGAGTGAACTTCAATTGCTTCGATGCTGGCAAGCTTTCAGCTAATAGCTCCGCCTCTCTGATAGCCTTCCGCAATCTACTCTCTCCATCAAGGATTGCTTCAATATTACGTTTCATACAAATCTTATTTGATTATATCACAAGGTATTATTCATTACAATATCCATATACCCCAAATGTTATACCGCTCATATAGAAAGATGTGCAACAACCGGAACGGTTTAGAACCGTTCCCTACAGGCGATACATAATCTTGCTGTTTCGTAGGGAACGGCTCGTAACCGTTCCGGTTGTTGCACATCTTTTTTATATCACGTTTTCTGCTAAAGTACAAATAATATAAATCTCAGCACCTCAAAATAGTCCTTGGTGTCAAAGCTCACGGTATGAGAGTCCACCTGCTTTGCGCCGGGGTAGAAGGAGGCTCTGTAGGCGTCAAAGTGTTCCCTGTATCTGATTTCTACATTAAAATCCTCCGGCAGCTTGATCCTGTAACTGGACAGGTCGCTCTTCAATACCTCCTGCACCTTGCTCCTGATCAGCTTCAAGGCCAGGTCGGGATGTATGGATATGGAAGCATTCCCCAGACCCTCACTGACCGTCACTGTCGCAACCTTTTCATTGAGGCTCTTTGCCTGCTCGCAAAGCGTTTTGTCTCCGCTGACAAAAACCACAGGTACATCGAAAAGAGCCGCAGCATATGTATTTATCATTAATTCACTGGCAAGCTCACCGTTTATTTTTACATAAACATTATTGGTATCCATGGTATGGGCAAGGGGATTTCCGTTTGTACCTGCCGAAGCATGGTAACCTATGAGGAATACCCCGTCAAAGGTCTCATCAAGCCCGGCCATCATTATATAAGGATTTCTCGCCCAGCCCCTGACTATTCTCACCTTTTCCGGGAGCTTGGAAGGATCTATGCTTCTTGCTGAGCCGTGAGCATCCTTTACAAGTATCTCACCGGCACCCGAATCCAGGGCTGCTTCACAAGCCGCCCCCACCTCTCTGGTCATCTGCTCGCAGAAGTATTTGTTCTGCGGATTGCCAAGAGCTGCTTCATCCCAATGGACAATACCCGTAACCCCTTCAATATCTGCACTGATAAAAAGCTTCAAAATACTACCTCCTCTTCTAATTCTTTATTCCATGTCGTTCCTTATCAAATCCTCATAGGATTCACGCCTTACTATCATTCTGGGCTCTCCGTCCTTCAGCATTATCACGGCAGGCCTTCTCAATTTGTTATAATTGCTGGACATCGAATAATTGTAGGCTCCCGTACTCAGTAC
>JAEXXN010000456.1 GCA_023405875.1 Bacillota bacterium
ATATTCCCTCTGATGACCTGGGAATTTCCGCCTGTTGCCAGCAAATTAAGCTGTGGGCCTATTATGGTATCCTGGCTTACTATTCCCTCAACCTGCATAGGGCCTTCAACGATTTTACCCGACGGGAAGCTGTACAGTACCATTTGTCCATAATTTTCTCCGTCATTCTTTACTGCAAGCCATGCAATCATATTGGTCTTTCCCTGGGGAGTATAGGGGACCATAAGCAGGAATTCTTCACTATTGCTGTCCGGAAGCCTCATGACAAGATATGAGGATTCCACTGCCTCTGCATTTGCCTGTGTAGTATTTGCTCCATATATCTGTGTTGATACGTCCCATACATCACTTTTGTTGTAAAATTCTCTTGCGCTTTTCATATGATATTTCTTATAAATATCCGCTTGTATATCAAACAGCGTCTGGGGATATCTCAAGTGGGCCCTTAAGCTCTCGGGCATCTGATCCATAGGCTTGAACAAGGTCGTGAATATCTTGGAATAGGTAACTATCAAAGGATCCTCCGGATCGGAAATATAATACTCCGTTGTCCCGTTATATGCATCTATTACAACCTTTGCAGAATTCCTTATATAGTTGGTTGTAGTATTCTCGTTCATTTTCTCCGAATATGGATACCTGTTGCTGATTGTATATGCATCTATTATCCAATACAGCTTTCCATCAGCAATGACAATATAGGGGTCCTCATCATATGCAAGGAAAGGAGCTATCCCCTGTACCCTTCTGGCTATATCCCTGTTTATCAGCACTCTGCTGTTTGAGTTGATGTCCTGGGACAGCAGGAAGTTTACCTTGCCTTCCCGGACTGCAAAAAGTATTCTGTTCAGCAGATTCAGCTTTATCCCGCCTGTACCTGTATACTCTGTCTCAATATTTTCATTGGTAGCCGGATAATCAAATTCCTTTTCCCTGCTGTTTACTATTACAAAGTCCTTTGTAAGCTCCCCAAAATATATCTGAGGGGTTTCTACCTTTACATCTATATCCGATATCAGGGGCATATCCCTGATAAACAACCTTGGCTGACCCGAGGCTGTGACTTCATTGACCGGAGACATTGCCACACCATAGCCGTGGGTATATTTCAGATACCTGTTTATCCAGGATGCACTCTGGGCATCTGTCTGCTTCGGTATATTGGCAGACTGAAGCTCCCTTGCAGATATGAATACATGTCTGTATACACCGTTTATAACATACCTGTCTATATCCATGTCATTAAACTGATAGTAGTTTTTCAAGCCCTGGATCTGATTGTATATATCCTTGGCAGGCCTGTAATCATTAATGGGTATGTTGTTTATCGTAACCCTGTTTTCTTCAATATCTTCTCTGGTAAGATCCTGATTCACGGGAAACTCTTTTTCCTGTACCTTATCAAGATTGTATGCGTAATTTGTATAATTGATATTGTTCTCAAGATATTGCTCTTCCTTTACAATTTCGTTGGGGGTCACTATTACATTCTGGACAACCCCGGATATGACTCCCGAAGCAACCATCGCCACCACAAGGAGCAGTGGCCCGAAAACCGCCCTTTTCAGGTTTTTCTTGTTCCGCGACAGTATCAGCAGCACCGCGGTAAGTATGCAGATGGCCATATAGACATAATAGGACGGCAGCGTTATCCTGACATCGGTGTAGCTCGCCCCGTAGGCAATCCCCCTTGCAGAATAGAGAAGATCAAAGGCTCTGAGGTAGAAGCCTCCTGCAAGCAGCAGGAAGAAAAGCCCCGCAAGAAACATAAGCTGCTTTGAAGCCGCATTGAGGATATTTCTGTATATATCCTTGGAGCTGCTGATTGGCCTTACATTTATATCAAACTGCTCATTGGGAACATTGGTGGAAAAAAAGTTATAAAGATTAAAAAGCACTGTAACTGCCGCTACTATAAAAACTATAACCATAAGAAAATTATAAAGCTTATTCAGGAACGGAAGAGAAAAAATAAAGAATCCGATATCCCTTGAGAAGATAGGATCTGCTATCCCAAAGGAAGTCTTGTTTATAAATATCAGGAAATCATACCATAGATCCAGCACGAATATAAGGGACAGAACAAAAGACAAAGCCAAAGATACCAGAATAAATACCCTTTTCCTCACCTTTTTTTCAACATTGGAGAGTATTGTCCCGCTGTGCTTTATCGAATGGGCATTTATGGAATTAAGATATAAATAGAAAAGTATGAAAAGTACTGCAATAGCAGGAACAAAAAATTGCAGCTGCGTAGTAAGCTTCTTGAAGAATACCTCGCTGTAGCCCAATTCCGAGAACCACTGATAATCAATAAGATACATCGCAATATTACTAAAAAAAGCCACTGCCAGCACGATCACCACCAGCAATACCGTAATTCCTTTGCTTTTAAAACCGCCAAACTGCTTCAAAATTACCCCTCCCTAAGTACGGATTATAACGCATAAGTAGAAAATTTTCGGCGGGAGATATGCCCGCCGCCTATAGACGCGGGAGCAGCCATCGCCTCGTTATATAGATAAATTATACAATTTACCGCCTTAATATTCAAATTAATTTAACATAAAGAAAAGCATGCGTTACAGACTACTTCACTAAAATACCGGAGATATGATGTCCGACAGGGTCTTGACATAGTTGAAGGTGCCTGCATCAAACTCCTTGTTCTTTATCGGTACCGACAGGTATACCACTCCCATCAGCCTTCCCTTCTCCGTCATCGGTACCGCTATCACAGACTGCCAGTCCGGCATTCCTGTCAGTGAATCCACTCCAGGATATCCGCTCCAGTCTATCTGGTATTCTCCCAATCCCGTCTCTATGCATCTCTGCAA
>JAEXXN010000491.1 GCA_023405875.1 Bacillota bacterium
GCTGTACCGTGAGTTGCTTCATATACCGCAGCTTCTGCACCGATATTGGCTCCTGCGACGACACCAAGTCCTCCTACAAGTCCTGCCCCCAGATCGGATACCAGATCACCGTACAGATTAGGCAGCACCAGCACGTCAAATCTTTCAGGATTCATAACCATCTTCATACATAGGTAACCTGCTTCCATTTCTTCATACTCTATATCAGGATACTTTTTGGCTATATTCCTTACACTGGAGAGGAAAAGCCCGTCTGTCAGCTGCATGATGTTTGCCTTATGTACACAGGTAACCTTTTTTCTCTTTTCTTTTACAGCATAGTTAAAAGCAAAGGAGGCTATCCTTTCAGATGCATGCCTTGTTATAAGCCTTATTGTTTCAGCTGCATCGGTACCTATCATGTGTTCAAACCCCATGTATAGATCTTCAGTGTTTTCTCTGAAAACCACCAGGTCAACATTATCAAATTTTGACTTAACCCCGTCGAAGGACTTAAATGGCCTGATGTTCGCATAAAGATTGAGCTGCTGCCTGAGACTGACGTTTACACTCCTGAAGCCTCCACCCAGTTGTGTCGTAACAGGACCCTTAAGGGCTATCTTGTTATTTTCAATGGATTTTACCGTATCCTCAGGTAAGGGTGTTCCGTACTTCTCCATAGCGGTCTGACCCATATACCTTGTTTCCCACTGAATATCAATGCCCGCTGCTTCAATAACCTTGATCGCAGCATTGGTTACCTCTGGCCCTATACCGTCTCCGGGTATAAGTGTTGCCCTATACATGAACTTCACCTCCGTAATCTTTCCGTTACGGGCTGCAAGCTGAGGGTATTCCGCAGCGGCAAGCGCGTAACAATGCTTAATTATTATTATACCATCACTGGTAAACCTTGTATATCATATTACTTCAACCTTTATGCCAAGCTTTTCTTCCAGCTCCATAAAGTGCCTGCCAAGAAGGTCCTGTCCTGATGTATCAAACATTATCCCGGGCAGCAGGAGCACCTCCGGTTCTTTTCCCCGGCGGTGCAGGTGAGCTTCTATGTCACTGACTGTAAGGAGGCCGGCACACATTATATTTCCTCCGAAGCATTCATTATTTACAGCTTCAATTTCTGCTCCGCCTTCCTCCGGAATACAGCCTTTCAGCATATCATAAGCCAGTTGAGAAGTAAGTATGAGGCAACTCTTGCCTTTATTTCTGAGCAGGCCTCTCTGTATATCAAGAATGGTGTCCGGGTGAATATCGTAGTTAAATACCATCCCGGAGGGAGAGTCAGGCCGCTTTTGCAGAACAAGCCCCAATGCTTCCCCGCATCTTTGGATTTCCACTGCCGGATCCCCGGCTTTATAGGCCTTATAGTATGCATCCACTCTCGAAGCTGCTGCTGCCCCATTTATACCCAGTATCCTGTCGCCTTTGGATATCCCTGCTTTCCATGCAGGAGATCCGGTCATAACTCCTTCAACTACAGCAAACACATCCTTGATTCCCGAAGGCTCCATAACCAGCGGTATACTAAGCAGCTTTCCCATGGCGTCAGTGAATTCAGCCAGCCTATCCCTTATATCGTCAGGAGGTAATTCTACTTTTGTGAATTTTGTATATCCGGGCAAAAACATCCTTATGGTCGAAGCTCCATTATCCTGTAGGAACAATAAGGTTGCTCTTATATCCTCCCATCCGGTCAGGTGCGGCATTGCTACTATGCTGCCGCTGTATGCTATTTTGGAATTTTTCAGCAGCTTTATTGCTTCGACTGCCGGTCCATGCTCTTTTCCCCTGTAAAGCTTTCTTCTGCCTTCTAGACTGCTGCTGTTCAGAGAAATGTTCAGTTCAATACCGCCTATCTGCTCAAGCCTGGTTAAAACAATACGGTCCAGGTGTATGCCGCTTGTAGTGATCTGTATTGTCGTATTCCTATACTTCTTCCTGATGCTTTCAAGTATATCGATTATATCCTCACAGAGGAAGGGTTCCCCTTCGCATATCCTGGTGGCAGATTCTCCTATCACTATTTTTCTTGTGCCATCCAGAAATTCTATAAGTGTCTCGATCTGTTCCCTGTTCAGCTTATCCACGTAATATGCCTTTATCTCCTCGGGATTCTGCTGATGGCTGCAGAATATACAGGAGGTGCTGCAGCCGGTGGTCAGTACCAGTATGTTATCCCGGCTTGCAGTCTCCAGCAGTAAATTAAAGGGAGCCGGTTTCATAGCATACCCACCCCCTTTTTATCCCAATGATAGATTTGGCATTGCGTTAAGTGTAAAGTCGGAGACTGTGCCGTTTGTATACCTGTAATAGGCTGCACAGCCTATCATCGCAGCATTATCGGTGCACAGTACCGGCGAAGGATAAAGTACCTTTATGCCGGCTTCTTCCCCTCTTTGCTTCAGAAGCTCCCTGAGCCTGCTGTTGGAGGCCACACCTCCCGCCAGCACCGCAAACCCGGATTTCTTATCCAGAGCGGCTTTTATAAGCTTTGCCGACAGCACGTCAGTCACTGCTTCCTGGAAGCTTGCAGCAATATCCGCTGCATTCAGCTCTTCACCACGCATTTTTTTTGAATTCATATAGTTCAGTACTGCAGATTTTAAGCCGCTGAAGCTGAAATCATAGCTGCCCTCCTCCAAAAATGCTCTTGGAAAATTGATCGCATCACGGTTTCCTGAAGCGGCAAGCTTGTCTATCAAGGGTCCTCCCGGATACCCAAGCCCCAGCGCTCTGGCAATCTTGTCAAAGGCCTCTCCTGCGGCATCATCTCTTGTCCTTCCCAATATCTCATAGCTGTTATAGCCGGTCACATTCACTATATGACTGTGGCCGCCGGACGCTACAAGACAGGTAAAGGGTGGCTTCAGTTCTTTATTTTCTATGTAATTTGCGGCAATGTGCCCTTCTATATGGTTCACTCCTATAAAGGGTAAATCACTGCTGTATGCAATAGCCTTGGCTGTTGAAAGCCCTATAAGCAGAGCCCCTACCAGTCCAGGGCCGCAGGTGGCTGCAACTGCATCCAGCTCTGTCAGTGAAACACCGGCCACAGACAACGCCTCATCAATTACAAGACTGATATTCTCAAGATGCTTCCTGGATGCAACCTCCGGTACCACTCCGCCAAATTTCTTATGTATATCTATCTGACTGGATATTATGTTTGACAATACCTCCCTGCCATTTCTTACAACAGCGGCAGAGGTCTCATCACAGGAGGTCTCGATTGCAAGTATTAAAATATTTTCTTTCATAAACAACACTCCAAATAATAAGCATATTGTTGATTCAGTACCTCCCATGCTCAAGAAGGATATCCGTTACACGGCACTACACCTGATTCTTCTCAAG
>JAEXXN010000497.1 GCA_023405875.1 Bacillota bacterium
GCAATGCAGCCTGTATAGGTATTAAAGGCCGCAGATATTCAAATATTATTACCGATCAAGTGTAAACGGGAATTCCAATGTGCTATAATATAACGAGGCGAAAGATGTTCCACACCTCTACAGGTGGCGGGTACAGCTTTGTTTTTCCACCAGGGGGTGATCATATCTCCAGCCTCGTTGAAACGCACAAAGGCAAGAAAATTTCTCTAAAACCGAAAAGTTTTCTGCTGATGCGTTATAATGGCAGAAAAACCAAATGGAGGAAGCAAAATGATAGAGCTCATTAATGTGAACAAGTCCTATAACGGCTTGGTAAAAGCAGTTGACGACCTTACCCTGGTTGTCCCGGAAGGACAGATCGTAGGTTTTCTGGGCCCCAATGGAGCAGGAAAAACGACAACTATAAAAATGATAGCCGGGATATTGAACAGTGATAGCGGGAGGATATTGATAAACGGCATAGATATAAAAGAGAGACCTTTGGATGCCAAAAGACAGTTCGGATTTGTGCCGGACAGCCCGGATATGTTTCTCCGCCTGAAGGGGATAGAGTATCTGAACTTTATCGGAGATATTTATAAGGTGCCCGGTGACACAAGAGGGGAAAGGATTCAGGAGCTTTCCCAGGCCTTTGAAATGGAAGCGGCCCTGAATGACCAGATACAGAGCTATTCACACGGGATGAGGCAGAAGATCATCATAATGGGAGTATTGGTCCATGACCCCTCGGTATGGGTATTGGATGAGCCGATGACAGGCCTTGATCCAAAATCCTCCTTTATACTCAAGGAAATGATGAAAACCCATGCCGCTGCGGGTAAAACGGTCTTCTTTTCGACTCATGTGCTTGAGGTGGCGGAAAAGCTCTGCGACAAGGTTGCAATCATAAATAAGGGAAAGCTGCTGTTCTTCGGTACTATGGGTGAAATGAGAGAGCACTTCAGCAGCAACGGATCACTGGAAAAAATATTCCTGGAGTTGACAGAAGATGAATAGATATTTGGTATTAACAAAGGTGATGCTCAAAAACTTCAACCTGTTTTCATTTAAGGCGGAGGCATCAAAGAAAAAACAGATCAAGGGGATATTGCTGACCATACTTATATTTGCCGCATTCCTGCCCATGATACTTGGAATCGGCAGCCTGGCTTACGGTGGATATGAAATGCTTGTTCCTGTGCAGCAGGAAGGCCTGATATTGGGAATCGGCTTTTCGGCAGTAAGTACGGCAGTTTTCTTTTTCAGCATATTCTATGTCATGAGCGTATTTTATTTTTCAAAGGATATTGAAAGCCTGCTCCCTCTGCCCTTGAAGCCTTCGGAGATACTGGCCGCAAAATTTACAGTGGTATTATTTTATGAGTACCTGACTGAGCTGCTTTTCCTGCTGCCGGTACTTATCGGCTTTGGTATTGCAGCGGGGGCCGGACTGCTATACTATCTGTACGGTGCTGTTATTTTCCTTACGCTGCCGCTGCTTCCCCTGGTTTATGCCTCGTTGCTCAGCATGCTGGTGATGAGGTTTACAGGTCTGGCAAAAAATCGTGACAGATTCAGGATAGTAGGCGGAATAATAGCAATGGTTATTGCAGTTGGAGTAAATGCAGTGATTACAAAGTTCAGCAGCTCTTCAATGGGTGCGGAAGATCTGCAGCGCCTGCTGGAGCAGGGCAACAACTCCTATGTGAGTATAATGTCGGGTATTTTCTTCAGCAATAGGTTTGCAGTGATGGCGCTGCTTCACAATGAGGTCCTGAAGGGCTTTGTGAACCTGATCTTATTTGTGCTTATATGCATACTTTTCATGATGCTGTTCCTGAGCATTGGAGAAGGAATGTATTTCAAAGGCGTTATAGGCTTATCCGAAGCTTATTCCAGGAGGAAAAAATATACCCGGGAGGAGCTCAGAAAGGCAAGCAGGCAGGCGTCTGCCCTCAGAGCCTATACCTTAAAGGAGCTTAAGCTGCTTTTCAGGACTCCTGTATATTTCATGAATTGTGTGCTTATGAATTTTCTTTTCCCGGTTTTCTTTATCATACCGTTCATTATACAGCCTGACGGGATGGGAGCTCTTAAGACCTTCAGCACATATATCGCCGGAGGGGAAAACGGGATAGTACTGGCAGCAGCCTTCGGCATGAGCGTTTTTATCGCCGCGACCAATGGAATCACCTCTTCCGCAATATCCAGGGAAGGTACAAACATATTTGTGAGCAAGTATCTGCCTGTAAGCTACAAGACCCAGATAATGGCGAAGGTATTGTCCGGTATCAGCATGGGTGTTGCAGGAACTGTATCAATGCTGGCAGCAGCCGTTCTGCTGCTCCAGGTTCCAGTGCTGCTCATACTGCTTATTGTTGCGGCAAGCTTGCTGGGCATAGCCTTCAGCAGCTTTACAGGCATACTTATCGATCTCAATTTCCCCAAGCTGGTTTGGGATAATGAGCAGAAAGCGGTAAAGCAGAACTTCAATGTAATCCTGAATATGATGGCCAGCGTGATAATGGCCGGGATACCGGTATTTATCAGCATAGCACTGAGTTTCACAATGCCGGCTACCTTTCTTCTGATAGTAATATTGTTCGGACTGCTTGATATACTGCTGTACAACATACTCTGCACAGTAGGAGTAAAGCTGTATGAGAAAATAGAAATATAAATGGCGGCCGATGGCCGCCATTTATATTTCTATCCCTTCAAGGCTTGGTGCGCCTCTTTGAGGTGTCTTATTATCGGCAGCTTCTGCGGACATGCCTCCTCGCACTTTCCGCATTCCACACACAGGGAGGCATCCCTGCCGGCGGCCTTCATCTGCCGGTAGCTTTCCTCCGCGGCCTTTTGTATATTATAAGCCCCGGCTTCATTATAACAGGAAAAGATCTCCGGGATGGATACATTGCCGGGACAGGGCACGCAGTACCGGCAGCCGGTGCATTTTACCCTGGTAAGACTGCTGTAGACCTCCCTGGCCCTGTCAATGGCAGCAAGCTCCTTGCCGCTTAAAGCTCCAGCTGCTGAGTTGTCTGCTATCTCCAGGTTTTCCACCACCTGCTCCATGGTACTCATACCGCTTAATGCAAGGGTTACCTCAGGATAGTTATATATCCATTTAAAGGCCCAGGCAGCAGGGCTTCTGTCAATACCGGATTCCTTCCATACCTTGCTTACCTCTTGCGGGGGAACATTGGCAAGCTTGCCGCCCAGGAGAGGCTCCATTATAGCAATGGCAATTCCTTTGCCGTGGGCATATTTCATATGCTTTTCCCATTCCCGGTCCTCCATGTAATTGTACATTATCTGGCACATTCCCCAGTCAAAGGCGTCAAGTATAGTCCTGAAGAAACTTATATCCTCATGGAAGGAAAAGGCGGCATGCCTTATCTTACCGCTGTCTATGGCCTTCTGCATGCTGGTAAGTACATTAAGCTCTTTTACGGTATTCCACCTTTCCTTGTTAAGGGCATGGAGCAGATAAACATCGATATGATCTGTCTGAAGCTTCTCAAGCTGTTCATTCAGATAGCTGTCAAAATCCTCTTCTGTCTTTAACATCCATACGGGAAGCTTTGTAGCCAGCTTCACCCTCTCTCGGTAACCGTCCTTAAGCGCTTTCCCCACCAGCGGCTCACTGCTGCCGCCATGATAGGGGTATGCCGTATCAAGGTAGTTTACTCCATTGTCAATGGCATGCCGCAGCATTCTTATGGCTTCCGCTTCGTCGATTTTTTTGGTGTCGGGCTCTCCGCCGTTGACCCCCGGCAAAAGCGGCAGCCTCATACAGCCGAAACCCAGAATTGAAACATCAAAGTCCAGTTTCCCAAATCTTCTGTATTGCATTGTATTAACCCCCAGTTTATATATGGTTTACTAATAGTATCTTATATAATGCTGCTATTATCAAGGGGCAGGTATAAGCAGAGACCTTAAAATAAGGCGGTATCCGCCACCTATAGAGGTGGGGGACATCTATCGCCTCGTTATATTCCGATTTCCTGCATTTTCGTCGTAACTTTTTTTGTTCTTTCCTCAGCATCCATGCCGGTGAATTTGGGCAACGTCATTTCGTTCATGATTTTTCCGTCGCGCATAAACAGAATGCGCTCCGCCCGGGCCGCCACCTTTGCATCGTGGGTCACAAGCATAACAGCAATACCCTCCCCGTTGATTTCAGAAAATATGTCCATGATCTCCTGTGCGGATTTTGTGTTGAGGGCGCCTGTGGGCTCGTCACCGAAAAGGATTTTTGGATTGCTCATCAATGCACGGCATATTCCCGCCCGCTGAAGCTGCCCTCCCGAAACCTGTGAAACAGCACGCTTTTCCAGCTCCGGGATCCCCGTCCTTTTCATAAGCGTTCTTGCCCTTCCGGTAATTTCCGCGGCGTTTTTTCTGCTGCCGCACATGGAGGGAAGAATGATGTTGTCGAGTATATTCAGGTTTCTTAGCAGGGTCGGCTGCTGAAAAACAAATCCCATTTTTGTTCTGCGCATGTCGGCAAGCTCATTTTCCCTGAGTGCTGACAGATCCCTGCCGTCAAAGGCAACCTTCCCGCCGTCAACAACCTCCATTCCGCTGAGCGCAAACAGAAGCGTCGATTTCCCTGAGCCGGAAGGCCCCATGACCCCAACGAATTCGCCTTCATTTATTTGTACCGACACTCCATCCAGGACATTGCACTTTTCGTCGCCCTCACCAAAAGCTTTTATGATATTTTCACCGATCACAATCTTTTTCATAAGCTACTCCTTTATATTGGGGGATATTTTGATTTGCCCTGCACCGGATACGCCGATCATTGCCGCTATAAGCACCGAGCATGCCATCATTACAGGACAAAGCAGATACGCCGGTAAGGGATTTACCGTAAATCGAAATGACGCTGCCCCAAAGGAGGAGATGACCGCCCTGGCAAGCAACTCTCCCAGCGTGTTTGCCAGCAGTGTTCCTGAAACAACTCCGGCAATCAGGACGAATACCGAACGCGAAACATACTGTATCGTAATATCCTGATTGGTAAAACCCAGTGCCTTCATTACTGCAATAGAATATCTATCCTTTGCTATAAGCATTTTCATAAACAGCAGCGTAACCAGTATCGTTATGGTCAGCGCAACCACAGTTCCGGCACGGGAGGCTTTCCCCACCGAGCTGATTGTGGAGCCGAAGGTCTGAAGGACATATTCATTAATATCAGAAACCTTTGCAAATCGATATTTCTCCGCATATTCAGAAACCTTGCTGACGGTATGCGTTTGCTCTGAAAGCTCTGCGCAGATCACGCTCCACATGATGTCCGCCGAAGGATCGGCAAAAACAGCTTTTGCAGTCTTGCCGCCGTTGGTGATGTCGGAATAAATTCCGCATACCGTGAGCTTCTTCTCTGCCCCCTCAAGCACCAGCGTGACGGTATCTCCTGTTTTTTTGCCCAGCTCGCCGGCATTCATAACCGAAAGCGCAATTTCGTCTTCTGCCGCGGGCCCTCTGCCCTCGGAATATTCTACAGGGAACACGGAATGGTCGCCCAGCTCAATTCTCAGACGTTCCCACCGGCCATTCTCACTCTTTACGTTGAATGCTTTGGTCGTAAGCGCGGCATATCTGGATATGTCCCTGTCGCTCTCCATAGACTTTGTAATTTCAACTGTTTTTTCGGGAATATTATCGGTCTGCTGAATGTCGATGCGCATATCGCATTTTCCTATCCCCATATAGGCGCTGAAGCCTTCTGAGGAAATAGTGTTGTAAAGGTTCTGCGGGACAATGATGATAAACGCTGAGCTCACAAGCACCGCAAGCATGGTGGAATACAGCCTTTTCCTTGCAAGGACGTCCTTGAGGCCGAGAAAAATGTTGGTATCAAGCAGCCTGTTTTTGCTCAATAAAAAATGTGCTGCCTCCGGGGACTTTTCCTGTGACGTCCCGAAGCGGATAGCCTCCGCAGCCGATATTTTCCGGAATCGTTTCAGCACACCGCTTACATAGGCAAGCATTGCAAGGAATACCAGTATTACACCGATTATTCCGAAAATCGGGGCCAAAGAAGCATGTGCGCTTTCGCCCATATAAAGCCGTATGTTTTCAAGAAGCATGCCTTTAAATACAAAGGTCAGCGCAAATCCAAGGACACAGCCCGCTGCCGCAATTGCTGCATATTTTGCCAGGTATATTTTCCTGATGTGGCCGACACGCAGCCCTATTGCTTTCATAGTACCTATTTCCCGGTAGTCGTCCTCCATTTTCGCAATAAGCGTAAAGCGTATGCATAAAAACGCTATGGCAACGACAAGCACGCTTACAAGCAGTATAACAGCAATCATCATACCGTCGGAAATTGCGTTCATGGTTTTAAAAAGGGGATAGGTAACCGTCGGTCCGTTTGCTTCCAGTCCCGCGGATATGTAGGCAGCTTCAAATGGACCAAGGGCGGATAAGTCTTTTAATCTGAACTCAATCAAATACTCGGTGTTTCCGAGCTTCTTTATCATTGCATAGTCATTTTCGCTGACAAGAAACCTCTTTGACGAGGCCAGCAGCGAATTCATCTGGGAGTCCCGGAGAAATCCCATGACGGTGAATTCCTTGCCGCATACCACAGCCCTGTCGCCAATCCTTACGGTGCCGTCCTTCATATAGCTGACGGGAACATAAAGCTCCCCCGCGGATACATCGATAACATTTCCGTCAAGGTCGAGGAGATAGTCAAATTTCTTGCTCTGCGTACAGAGGCCGTTATCCTGGACACTGCCAGCAAGGGACTTTCCTCCAATAACGATCTGTGCTCCGTCAACATTGAGAAATTCAAGTATCTGAAGCTCATCCACATTGCTGTTCTGCTCCGCAAAGTCCCAAAGCCGTGCAGTATCTACCGCGCCCGAATGCATCTGCATAAAATGCGGTGTTTTTGCTTTGAGCATAAGCGTATCGATGGCACCCGATAAATTCACCACAAGCACTGCCGCCAGCGAAACAAGCATAGCGGCGGCAGCGACAAACAGCATTGTTGTCAGTGTAATGGTCTTGCTTTTTAACATATCGTTGCGGATTATTCTGTAATACATAAGTCACCTCCGTTTTCAAGCATTTGCACCGGTTTTATATGGTACAGAATGACGGAGGTCATACATAACAGCACTCCCGCCATGAGGATGAGGAAGCCTGTTCCTCTGCCGCCGCCCGTACCAAGGATCCTTCCGATGCTGCCGGCAAGCGCTCCGCCGTCAAGCAGCAGGGGAGTGAACAAATAATCTGCAAGCAAGCCGCAAGTGGCATAAGCAATAACAAACCCAAGCTGTGAGATAACTCCAACCAGGCCCCAGGCCCTTCCCTGGAGGTCATTTTCGATATTGGTGCGGATAAGGAAATCCAGGCTTGTGTTTGCAAATGGAAGCATTGCAAAAAACAGAAAGCCTGAAACGCCTATCAGCACGATATTTTCGCGCAGTCCGAAGGCTGTCATAAATACTCCGGCGCAAAACAGCGAGCCTGAAAGCATTTTCATGTAACCCCTTTTTAGAGGAAGGACACCTATCAGCACACTTGTCACAAGCATTCCCGAAGCGGCGATTGTTTCAACGGTTCCTAATGCGGAGCTGTCCGCAAAAGCAAGTATCATGGGCATGGAAAGTGTTTGTATGAAGCCGAGGAAAAATGTTATGACCGATGTCATCATAACAAGAACAAGCACGCCCCTGTTTCCGGAAACAGCACCCCAACCGTCCTTGAATTCACCGATAAACGATTTTGCCTGTCCGCGTCTCTTTGAAGCAAGACCTTTGCGTACAGCAAGAATAGATATAACGGTCACAAAGAAGGTGCAGATATCGATGACCAGAAGCAGCCTGATATCTGAAACGGTGAGCAAAAAGCCGGCAATGACAGGCGAAATCAGATATTTTGCCGAGCCTGCCGCCTGAACAAGTCCGCTCGCCCTGGTGTACTGCTCCTCTGTAAGCAAATCGGTAACGGTAGCTTTGTATGAGGGTTCAAGCAGTGATGAAAATACCGAGCTTATCGTAACTCCCAGGCAAATCTGCCATAACCGTACTTCACCCTGAAGCATGCAGATCAGAATGAATATAAGGCCCGCCGCGGAAAAACTGTCGCCAAGCACCATCAAAAGCCTGCGGTCGTAGCGGTCTGCAAGCACACCTGCCGGGGCGCTCAAAACAAGCGCCGGCATGAACGCAAGCAAGGTGACTAAAGCCATAGCGGATGCCTTCCCCGTCTGCTCAAAAACATAAACTCCAAGCCCAAAGGCTGTAAGCCCGCTGCCTATGGTTGAAACAAGCTCTCCCGACCATAGAAGAAGAAATTTCCCCAAAGATTTCTCTGAATTATTCATTTCCGCCTCTATTTCCATCGCCGAACATCTTCATAACGAATGAAAGGCTTCCTCTTTCCACACCAAGCAACCTTTCGGTATTGAAAATGAACGCCTGTATACGTGAAGCACGTTCCTCCTCCGTCATCTCAACCATATCATCATCAAAAACGGTATTGGTATAGGCCATAACCATTTCCATGCATTCATAGGGATAGGGCGTGTTAAATAACCCCTGCCCGATACCCTCACGGATGATGCCCGCCAGTATGGGTGTAACGCCGCTCAATATGGCCTTTTGCGTTTTGTGGTGCATAAGTGCGTTCTGCGGCTTGTGGATGTGTTCAATGATTTCCCGTCCATTTCCGTTTTTTATGTTCAGTGCCATCACAACGCGAAGGATGCGCTCATTGACCGGTATGCTCTTGTCTGAGGCAATTTCCTGTGCTGCATCCAAAAGCTGGACATTGTACCGCTCAATCAGGGCATCCATAATATCCTCTTTGGATTTGAAGTGGTAATACAGTGTTCCCCGCGCAATTCCGACCTTTTCAAGAATATCGTTTGTACTTGTGCCATCAAAGCCCTTCCGGGCGAAAAGCTCATCCGCCGCGTCAAGTATCTCATTTCTTCTTTCGTTAGCTTCTTTTACTATCCGCATTATTCCATCTC
>JAEXXN010000015.1 GCA_023405875.1 Bacillota bacterium
CCCCACGGTGGAGAAACGAACGAATAGCTCCGTTTTTTTGCCTGCCTCGGATAGGAATTTTGCACGGGTATACCGGGACAGGTCGTTTTTTACTTCAAAATAGCCATAGGCCCCTGCTCCCTTTGCATGGACCACACGCTCGGGAATACGTTCACGGGTGAAATGGGCAAGCTTTTCGACCAGATAGGTATCGTTCATCAGTCCGTAGCCATTTCCCGGCTGTCCCCCGGTTGTGATGGACGACTGGTCGTTTTCCACCGGCCTGCCATAAGCAGTTGTCAGTATAGGCTTGTTATCTTTGTCGTTCATTGTGCATCCTCCTTAAAATTTATTGATTATCCCTCTTTCATAGAGGGCAAAATCCGCTGAAATGCAGGTCCGGCACATCTCCTGCCATGCTGCTCGGTATAGTATAAAAGGTTAATAAATAGGAATATTTATTATTAAGTATATATTATTGTACAAGGCTTATCAAGGATAATTATGTAGAATCAGGATTTTTTGGAAGTGATTAAGGCTTTATGTTGAAATATGTTCCCCGGCAACAGGAGGGGATATGCCCCGGGAGTACCGGGAAAGATTGCACGCCGGTATATGTATTGATATAATTGAAGCTACAGAGGATTTGCTGTTGTTTGGAAAACACAGTCCCCAATGGACGCAGCGGCATCAATTTGCGGCATAGTACAGGTTTGGTTACCGGCAGGAGATAAAGAAAATTGTAAAGGTTGTGATCCTTTCGGATATGCTTTTAACAGTTTCGGTAGCAGCTGTTTTATCTTTGAATAGCCAAAGCTTCACCGGAAATATTGAAGAAATGCTTAAAGAGGATAAACAGACCTTTGTAAAATTGTTTGAGATAAATCCCTTTCCTTTATCGATATTGTACAGCAAAAAGCTGAAAAGAAGGCAAGACGCATAAATTAATTGATGTTAATCAAATTATATTGAGGTGATCATAATGAAAAACCAGGCTGCTATTTGGTTTGATACAGGCAAATAACACCTACATGCCCGAGGACCGCCTTCCAACGTGATGTGAAGCTATGCTCCATTATGTAGAAGGGAAGGACAAAGGCGATGAATATTAAAAAATTTTACTTTTATAAATTAATACAGCATTTAGTGCCCGTTTATCCTGTATACCTGTTACTTTTTGAAGCTAAAGGACTTTCGGTATCACAGATTTCCATGCTTCTTGCCATATGGTCGGCACCTTTGATTTTACTGGAGATACCGACAGGCATCCTGGCAGACCATTGGAATAGAAAGTATATGCTTGTTATCGGAAGCCTCTGCAAGGCGCTATGCTATACCTGCTGGTTCTTTTCCGAGGGGTTTTTACTTTTCGCAGCAGGCTTTTTGCTATGGGGAATAAGTGAATCCTTTCGCTCCGGTTCGGAGGAAGCCTTATTATTTGACAGCCTGAAGCAGCAGGGGCACGAGGACAGCTTTGAACAGGCTTACGGTAATTGCAATTTCTATGAAAGCATTGGTGTTGCAATATCCGGCATTACAGGCGGATTTTTGGCTATGACCCTTGGAATGAAGCCTGTATTGGTTATTTCAATAATATTTATGTTATTATGTACGGTAACCGTTTCCGGCTTCAAGGAGGTAAATTACTTCAGACAACAAAGCCATGAAGGTCCGGGACAAAGATATACGCAGTTTTTAATTACATTGAGTGACGCAGCAGCTTTATGCACAAAGAACATCAAGCTGCTGACCGTTATTTTGATTTTCATACTTGTAATAGGAACTGCAGGTACTCTTGACGAGTATGATCCGCTTATAGCCGACAGATATGGCTTGAATCTTGCGCTGGTGGGTGTTTGGAGCAGTACCAGATATATTTTAGAGGCTATCGGCGGCAGAGTAGCATACAAATTTAAAAGTATATTGACAAGCTTCAAGCTTAGTGACCGGTTCCATATTATTTTAGTGATATGCTTGACTGCCGGAGCTTTTTTAGGCATTTCGGGATGGGTACGCAGCATCTGGATCATGCCTCTATATGGGCTGTTTTATCTTATGATGGCTTCTGCAAGGGTACTGCACGAAGACTTTGTACAACAGCAAATAGAGGAACAGGGGCGCTCAACAGTGCATTCGCTGATATCGTTAATGGAGAACCTATACGGTTTGGCATTCTTCGGTGTTTTTTCCTTTGTTCTGTCGGGGGTTGATTTGCATAAGTCATTGATTTATATATCCTTATATATTTTGCTTGTCAGTCTGGCGTTGTGGGTAATGTACAAACGTGCCAAGAGGATGGCTACCTTTTAAGGTAGCTGTCCTCAATTGTTTTCCCATTATGGAGATATACTTGATTCAGATTATTCATTTCGGCTTCTTCACTATGCGCCTATATTATCCTGCATTTACTACATTAACGATACTCATCCCTTCAATTTTCTTTGTTGGTGAAATAACTGCAATAAAGGTTGTCAGGACTGCTGCTGAAATTGTTACGACTAAAACCGCTAATGGCGGCTGCCAAAGTTGTCCCCAATTGGATGTGATCAGAAGTCCGAAAAAGAAACGATGCAGAAGCAGCCCTAAAACACCTCCTGAAATACTGCCTGTTATAGCATAGGCAGCGGATTCGGCTGTAACCATCCTTTTAAGCTGATTACCGGACATACCCACCGCACGCATCACTCCATAGTTGCTCATTCGGCTGGAAACGCTGGCGTTTACCGTATTCAGAATGTTAATCAGGGCAACC
>JAEXXN010000026.1 GCA_023405875.1 Bacillota bacterium
TTCCTCAGGATCTGCACCGTCATAATCCTGATTGTAAAGAGGAAGTCTGCTGATATCAATGGATTTAAAAGTATAACCCTCTGGTGCGTGTTCCTTGACATACTCTGCGATACTTCCGGAAAATGAATCTTTTCTCAAGCTACCTGTGATAATTCCGATCGTTTTGCTCATGATAATATACCTCCTTTTATGATATAAATTCTTTTATGATATCTGCCAGCGTAATAGCGGACAGTTTTTCCTCAGTTTCATTCTGGATGCTGTCATATACCTGCTGCAAAGCACCTTCAATCTTTGCTCCTACAGGACATTTGTGGTTGGTATTGCTATGAATGCCGAACAAGCGTGGATGCTCCTCTACCGCAAGGAATATGTCAAGAAGTGTAATCTCCTCTTCCTTCCTTGCAAGCCCTGTTACACCGAGCTTTGTACTCGTCTCAATCAGCTCCGCCCTCTTCAGCCGGCTCATCAAGCGGCGAACAAGCGCCGGATTGGTGTTAATGCTTGATGCAATGTACTCAGATGTAACAGGCTGAATCTCAGTCATTGCAATTACACTTAATATATGAATACTCACTGACAATTTTGTTGAATACATAAACACCTCCTTTAGTAACAATTATAGTTACAAATACAAAAAATGTCAAATACCAAATTTAATAATTGTGCTTTCTTTTATCGCTGTTTTAACCTCAGTTATTCCGAAAACTGATTTGCCGGTACATATAACAAAATCACCCTCTGGCACCATAAGTGTCATATTGAAAAGCTCTCAGTCTTTAAATCACAATAATAGCGCCCTTCCTGGGCGGTGAACTTCAGAACGCAATAATCAGGATCGGTTACACCCTTGGGATAAAACATTCTGTCGCCGGTTCTCCACAGCTCCTGCTTGATCGACGCATCCTCCAGAACTTCCATAGCCCCTGTCAGCATAACTCCCTCATACTTTATAAGCCCTTTACGGTAGAAATAGATGCTGGCCTTGGGATTGTCACGGTATTGGGCAACACGCAGGGATGAGGTATTGGTTGAGAAATAAAAGCTCTTCACTCCATCTGTCTTTCGCGGCTTCAGCATTGCCTTCTGATTGGGAAACCCATTTTTATCAATGGAAGCGATAAAGGCTACCTTTTGCTTTTTGACAAAGGCTGCAATTTTTTCGATGGGCACCATATTTCCCCCTCCTTGCATTAGAAATATATGGATAATATGACTTCAGTATATCATAACTGCTGAACAGGAAAAAGAACTTATCCGGTATGAATAAGTCCTCGCTTAAATTTGTCCCCAAAGCTATGGCTCAACCGTTGAATATATATCCGGTGCCCGGCACCATAAGCGGCTACGCCTGAAATAAAGTGTTGCCTGCTCCTGACTCTGATCCAGGGTATTGTTATCCCAGTATCCTGACCTCTATGAAGTGCATATATATTCATATTTTTTATAGAATACAAAGTTTTGTATTGCATATTATTAATTGGGACTGTATAATTATTTAAAATGTTGTATAATTATTAAGAATTAGGAGGTACAGTAATGCTTAACGTATCGGTAATCGGTTCAACGGGCGTTGAAATATCTAGAAAATATGAATATCCTATCCGGTCTTGACGGGAAAACAGGCCCTGACCTTATCCCTATGGCCCCGTCATAGATCTTCCCTTGCTTTTGCAGTCAAACAAATAAAAAATATTACCGTCAATTTGCTTTTGCTTGCTTCAATAATAGTTAGAGCGATATATGTGAAGCAGATAAAAACAAATTGATTATAAATAAGCAGCTTCATTAAATGAACACATTTTATAAAGATTATTGGAGGAATAATATGAAGTTAAATCATCAATCCATAACCTTTCCCAGGGGGTTTAAGGCCTCGGCAGGCCATACGGGAATCAAAAGGAAATCAATGGATATGGCTCTTATAATAAGCGAAGCTCCTGCGGTATCCGCCGGATGCTTTACCTTGAATACCGTAAAGGCGGCTCCTGTTAAATGGGATATTGACGCAGTTAAAAACAGCCCCTTTGCAAAGGGCATCGTCGTAAACAGCGGGAATGCCAATGCATGTACAGGAGCTCAGGGGGACAAGGACTGCAAAAAAATGGCCGAGACTCTTGCCGGGCTTGAAGGCTGCGGCCCCGAAGAGATCCTTGTATGCTCCACAGGCATAATAGGAGTAAAGCTCCCAATGGATAAAATCATAACGGGTATAAAGGATCTCCATAAAGGCCTTGACAGCTCCATGGAAAGCGGCTCCATGGCGGCAAAAGGCATTATGACGACAGATACCTATGAAAAGACTGCGGGCTGTGAGATAAGCCTTTCGGGAAAGGCTGTAAAAATAGGAGCAATGGCAAAGGGCTCGGGTATGATCCATCCCAATATGGCTACCATGCTCGGCTTTATAACAACAGATGCAAATATTTCCAAGGCCCTTTTACAGAACGCCCTTTCGGATGTCATAGAAAAGACCTTCAATATGATCACCGTTGACGGCGATACAAGCACAAATGATACAGTTCTCATTATGGCTAACGGCCTGGCGGAAAACACCCTCATAGAAGAAAAAAACGAAGATTATGAGTTGTTCACGTCCGCCCTCCTTGAAGTGTGCAAAAAGCTCGCCATGGACATAGCCAGGGACGGCGAGGGTGCAACAAAGCTTATGGAAATAACCGTCACTGGAGCAAAAGCCTATAATGACGCCAGGGAAATATCCAAATCAATAGCAGGCTCAAGCCTTTTCAAAGCCGCCCTTTTCGGCGCGGACGCCAACTGGGGCCGCGTACTTTGCGCCATGGGTTACAGCGGCGGCTTTTTCACCCCTGAAAATGTAGGCCTCACCTTCCACAGCCTAAGCGGCGGCATCAAAAAGGAAATTATCCTTATGAAGGACGGTGCTCCTGTTTCATTCAACGAGGAAGAAGCCAAAGAGGTGCTTAAGGAAAAAGAAATATTTATCAATATATATTTAAAGGACGGAAATGCTTCCGCAAAGGCATGGGGCTGCGACCTGTCCTATGATTATGTGAAAATAAACGGCGATTACCGTTCTTAATCGAACCCGGAGGTTATTATGGATATTGATATGAATACTTATATCGACAAGGCGAAGGTCTTAGCCGAAGCCCTTCCCTATATCAAAGAATTTAAGGGTACGACGGTAGTAATAAAATACGGCGGAAGCGCCCTCATAAACCAGGCTGTCAAAAGTACCGTCATACAGGACATAGCCCTGATGAAATACATGGGCTTCAAGCCTGTTGTGGTACACGGCGGCGGCCCCGATATAAATGCAATGCTTAAGAAGGTAGGAAAGGAAAGCAAATTTATAAACGGACTTCGTGTAACCGACCAGGAGACCATGGAAATAGTTGAAATGGTCCTTTCCGCCAAGGTCAATAAGGCTATTGTTGCGGAAATAGCCCGGCAGGGCATAATGGCGGCAGGTTTAAGCGGAAAAGACGGAAGGATGCTCAAGGTAGAGAAGCTTATGCCCGGTGGAACCGACATAGGCTTTGTGGGAGAGGTTTCCCAGGTGGACACTACCCTTATCAAAGCCCTTATGGAGCATGACTTTGTGCCCGTCATATCCTCTATAGGCTTCGATGAAAACGGCAGTACCTATAATATAAACGCAGATTATGCTGCCGTTGCCATAGCCGGAGCGTTAAATGCAGAAAAGCTTGTTTTTCTTACAGATGTGGAAGGGGTTCTGCTTGACGTAAACGACTCCGGTAGCCTTATAACACGCATAGTATCCGAAAAAATCAAAGAAATGATAAATAACGGAGCAATTTCCGGCGGCATGCTCCCGAAGGTTGAATGCTGTCTCGCAGGGGTCGATGCCGGTGTTAAAAACGTCCACATACTTGACGGACGTGTAGAGCATTGCCTTATACTTGAAATATTTGCAAAGTACAACATAGGAACCATGATTGAAAGGCAGGTAATAATATGAATACATTTGAAGCTGCAAATGAATATGTAATGAATACGTACATCCGCTTTCCCCTTGTTTTTGAAAAAGGCGACAAAATGTACGTTTATGATGAAAACGGCAAAAAATATCTGGACTTTGCAGCAGGAATAGCTGTAAATTCTCTGGGCCATAACAATGAAAAGCTCTGCCATGCCATATCGGAGCAGGCAAAAAAGCTTATCCACGTTTCAAACCTTTACTGGACAAATCCTCAGATTTCCCTTGCAAAGAAAATCGTGGAAAATTCCTGCTTTTCCAAGGTGTTTTTCTGCAATTCAGGCGCAGAAAGCATAGAAGGAGCATTAAAGCTTTCAAGAAAATACTCAAAATCTAAGGGAAACGAGGATAAAGACGAGGTAATCACCATGGTGAATTCCTTCCATGGAAGAACCTACGGCGCAGTTACCGCAACAGGCCAGACAAAATATCAAAAGGGCCTCACCCCTCTCCTTCCGGGAATCAGGCATGTGCCCTTCAATGATTTTGACGCACTTAAGGAAGCAGTTACCGATAAAACCTGCGCGATATTCATTGAGCCCCTTCAAGGCGAAGGCGGGATCCGTCCTTCCTCCCGGGATTATCTTCAAAAGGTTCGCGCATTATGTGATGAAAGGGATATATGCCTTGTTTTTGACGAGATACAATGCGGCGTAGGAAGGCTGGGAACATTATTTGCCTACCAAGCCTTCGGCGTTGAGCCTGACATGTGCGTATGGGCCAAAGGCCTTGCGGGAGGCGTGCCCATAGGGGCTCTTATGGCTAAGGAAGAGGTTGCAAAGGGCTTTGCTCCCGGTGACCATGCGTCAACCTTCGGCGGCAATCCTCTTGCTACAGCCGCAGGCAATGTAGTCATGGATGAGCTTTTAGGCGGCCTTCTTGAAAATGTCAGGGAGACCGGAAGCTATCTGGCCCAAAAGCTCAATGGACTTAAGGATAAGCATGATAGCATAAAGGAGGTGCGGGGCCTTGGCCTTATGCAGGGCATACAGCTTGATATCCCTGTATCCGGTATAATATCTCAATGCACCGATAACGGACTTCTCCTTGTTAATGCAGGGGACAATATAATCCGCTTTGTTCCGGCACTTATTGTGTCAAAAGAAGATATTGACGAATGCATAAATATACTGGATAAGGCCTTAAGCTGACCAAATGTCCTTATTTATAGTTTCAGCTTCGGAGAAGTAATCGCTCCGCAGCGGGAATATCTCTTTGTCCAAGTGTTATCTTCAGAAAAAATCGCATACATAATGGCGTATCTGCCCCAATTCAACCGAAAAATCCGCAAGGCTTTTTCGGTTTTTTATCGGCTTACCGGAGCTTATACAGAGCAAACTTCTATTTAAGCTGAGATTAATATTATGTCAATCCCTTGTAAAATAAAATTAAACTTTATATGAAAATATATGATATAAGCGAGATTTGTTATATTTATGTTAATTCGTTGAAAATGATAATCCGGCCCGCTATACTCGAATTATAGAATATTTTGATTTTTTATGTAATTAGGATGATTATTATGGAGAAAAAAACTATGAGGCATAATATAATAGCGGCTGTCGACATCGGCTCTTACGGTATCAAAATGAAGCTTGCGGAGGCAGCCTCCGATGGCAGCATCATTACTCTTGAAACGCCAAAACGGTTTATAAATATCGGTAAGGATATCTTTACCACCGGGAAAATAAAGCATGATGTCCTGGAAGAGATCTGCGGCATTCTGAATAATTTCAAAAAGCTGATGAGCGAATACAAAACGGACAAGGTTATGATTGTAGCTACTACCGCCTTCAGGGAGGCTGATAACCGCGACTATATGCTTGACTATATTTACCGGAAAACCGGCCTGAAAATCGATGTAATAAGCGAGTCTGTCGAAAAGTTCTATATATACGGTTCAATAGTAGACAGCCTGGATAATTTCCACGAATTGAAGCAGGAGGGCGTTCTGATTACAGATGTAGGTTCGGGCGGTGTGGAAATAACACTTTTCCATAATGGGGACCTTGTTTTTTCACAATATATAAAATTGGGCGCCCTGAGACTCAAGGAGGTATTGAGCAAGCTCGAAAGAAGGACCTTGAACTTTCCTAACCTGATAGGCGAATAC
>JAEXXN010000042.1 GCA_023405875.1 Bacillota bacterium
TCCCCTTTGAAACCTTTATCAAAAGAAGCAACCTGATGGATCTTATATCCGATTTAAACAGCCGGGATATTTCACACAGTTTTTTGCAGAATCACATTGACGACCTGGCTGCATTGACAGATGAGGAAATCAGCATTAACATAACCAGGTTTATCTCCTTTATTGACATCAATAAAGTGCATGAGGCATTCAATCGCTGCGTCACCTGGCTTTACCAGAGCTTTTCATATCAGCTTGCCGGAATTGAGCGGGTCCGGCTGTACCTGTATATTTCCATACTGCTTGAGAGAGTGATCAGCGGCAAATACGCCACCGCAAGCTTTAACGGAGCTTTATCGGAAAATACGCGTAAGCTGGTAGAAAACATCAGTTATACCCTTGAAAAATATTTTAATATTTCCATCCCCGCTTCAGAACGTGTTCTGTTGGGGAAAATAGTATTTGAAAGAGATGACGGCAATATATAAATAAAAAAGAAAGCTCCTTTCCGGCAGCAATCAAGCATAAGCCGGAAAGAAGCTTTTTTTATTTACCCTCAAGAGTATTTTTTCCCTGCGGACACAGCAGTTTTTCTATCTCTGCGGAGGTATTGCATTTTAAGACCTGCTCGGCAACAGAAATACAGAAGTCCATGCTGTTCCTCCTCATAGCAGCCTTCACAGGAAGCAATAAAGAGCCTGCCGTGCTGAAATTCTTAAGGCCCAGCCCGATCAAAAGCGGCACATATTTTGTTACCCCGGCCATCTCTCCGCAAATACTGATATCTTTATTCTGCCCCTCCCCTTCACGGAGGATGAATCGGATAAGCCTCACAAGAGCAGGACTGCAATCATGGGTCAAATACCGGAGCTTACTGTTGGTTCTGTCGGCAGCCATTATATACTGCGTAAGGTCGTTGGTTCCGATACTTGCAAAATCAACCTCTTTAAGCACCAGGTCGGCAATCACCGCCAGGGAGGGGACCTCAATCATAACTCCAAATTTGATATCCTCATCAAAAGGGATTGCTTCGGATTTCAACTCGTTTTTTACTCCGTTCAGAAGCTCCTTGAGCTTGTATATTTCTTCAATGGCGGATACCATCGGAAACATAATACGGATATTGCCGTGTATGCTTGCCCGTAATACCGCCCTCAGCTGGCTTTTCAGCAGCGTCTCCTGCTCAAAGGAATAGCGTATGCCTCTGATGCCCAGAAAAGCATTGTCCTCCTTCTGCAAGCCAAGATAGGGAATATTCTTATCGCCGCCTACATCCAGGGTGCGTATGGTCAGGCATCTCCCCTCCAGTATCTTGGCCGCATTGCTGTAAATTTGGTATTGCTCCTGTTCTGTGGGTATCTGATTATTCTGCATAAACAGGAATTCGGTACGGAACAGCCCTACACCCTCACCGCCATTTTTCACAGTATTACCGACCTCTTCTATGCTTGCGGCATTCCCGCAAAGCTTCAGGGGTATCCCTTCAGAGGTCTGAGCCGGGACGCCTGCAAGCCTTTGCAGCCTTTCCAGCTGCGTGTCATGTTCCTCCAGCAAAGCCGTATATTCTTTTATTATGCTTTCTTCAGGAGCAATATAAGCAATACCCTTAAATGCATCAAGTACTATCAGGTCATCTTCCTTTATACGTTCAACCGCATTTTCCACACCGTATACATAGGGGATACCCAGGCTTCTGCAAACAATGCTGGAATGGGCCGTATCGTTCCCCCGTTCGGCTATAATTCCCTTTATATATTCGGAGCCTGTATTTAAAAGATCTGACGCCATAAGTTCCTGTGTTACCAATATGCAAGACGAGTTTCTATGTTTATCGGAAACCGGGCTATCATATTTTATTTTCCGGAAGCTGTTTGTCAAAATATCGTATACTTCAAGCAAATCAGCTTTCCGTGCCTTAAGATAATCATCATCTATACTGTCAAACAGCCTGGTGTAATTCGACAGCACCGAGCTGATTGCGTCCGGAGCTTGCATTTTCTGTCTGCTGATATGTTCGCGTATGCCCCTGTCGATTTCCTGTTCATCCAGGAAAGCACGATGCACCGCAAATATCTCCGCCTCCTCATCCGACAGGTTTTGCCTTGCAGCTTCATAGGTTTTATCCAGCTGCTTCCTTGTAAGGTCCAGTGCGTGGTCGTACAGCTCCAGCTCCTTTGTGACCTCGGCTTCCTTCAAGGGTATCGAAGCTGTTTCAATATGTTTTTTGATTACGCGAGCATGTCCTATAGCATAACCCGGCATTACAGTTACTCCGATCAGCATTTTCACAAACCTCTTTCTTATTGTTTAATTATTTGTCGGAACAATTCACTCAGGGGGGTTATTCAGAAAATCACCTAAAGCGTTCATAGCATCGATCTCATCCTCACCCGTTATTAACAGCTCTATGGCGCTTCCTGAGCTTATTCCTGCCGATAAGACAGCTACTAGGCTTTTTCCGTCGATATCCTTATCATTGTATATGATCCGGATACTGCTTTGATACTTTTTAGCAAGTTCAATAAACCGGAAGGCAGGTCGCGAATGTAGCCCATACTTTCCCTTTATCAAAAATGTCTGTTTCATATATAAATCCTCCAGATTTTTGTCCGGGGACAGCATCAGTATAGTTGAATACCCGGACAAAGTATGTAACTACGCTTAGAAGAGGCCGATACCTGCAACATAACCAACTACAACGGCAAGGGGGGCAGTGATGAATCTTGAAAACAGCATTGCGGGAACGGCTATTCTGGATGTTTCCGGTTTTGCATTACCAAGAGCGGCAGCAACAGGAATAAAATCACAGGCATCAACTACGCTGATAGCAAACAGAGCCGGCAATGCCAGGGAAGGGGATACATTTCCCGCTCCGATCAGGGTGCCTATCATCGTTCCCAGTATCGACTGGACGACAGCACCCGGGGCAAGCAGGGGGGACAGCACAGGTATTCCGATGATAAGGGCAAATATGATAAGGCCGCCGAGACTGCCGACAAAAGGTGTTAGCCCTCCGGCTATCCATGTGCCGAAGCCCGTGGAGTTCATCAACCCAATAAGAAATGAGATAAATGCCATAAACGGCAGTACGTTCCGGATCATCATATCCACAGCCTGTCTGGCTCCGCCGTAGAATAGATTGACTATTTTGCCGATGCCGTTGCCCAGCTTGGTCAGCACCGAGGTTAAGAAATTAAGCAGACCATTCTCTCCCATGTTTTTACCTCCATTATCGACAGTTACTTTTTGGTCCGGGACAGCTTCTTCAGGTTGCGGAGCATATTCTTCCGTATATTCAATATCATCAAGCTTGGTGCCGGAAACATAATTGGCCTCGGTGCAAAATTCAGCCATCGGGCCTGAAGGTCCTCCATTGAGTATATTGACCGTAGGAATGCCCAGCTTGGGGAACAGACCCGTACGAAGGGTCCCGCCGCAATCTACAACAACACAGAATACCTCATCGTTTGAAACAGGGTTTTTAAAGCCGTCAACAGCAATACCTCCGCTTAAATCTGCAATTTTCTGGGCCAAGGGATGTATTCCGCCGCCTGTTATGGATGAAACCTTATTCCGCTTTTCCGTCGGGGTTACAATCAGGTATTTACCCCATCCGTCCGCTCCTCTGTTGACTTTCACACTTTTGTATATGGTCATCGCTCAATACCTCCTTATCCTTCAATTGCTACGCCGTCACGTTTGGCAAGATATACCCATATCCATTCTGTGATATATGCTCTCAACACAGCAAGTATCCAGCCTGCTACAAAAAACCGTACGGCCAATCCGCTTATGGGCAGTCCGAGGGATTCGACACCCTGGGCGATTCCCAGCCATATAAACAGCTCAGCCGGGTTCACATGAGGAAACAGCGAAAGCATCGGACCATTGGTGGTAGCACAGACGTCTATATAGCTTGCTCTTTGCCTTTGGGGGAGGAAGCTGGCTGCGCTGTATACCATCGGGTTGCATAAAAAGAACCATGAAATAAACGGAAGAATGGTATAGGAAAGAATTCTATGACGCCCAAGGAACCTTGAAAACCTCTCCAGCTTTTCGGCTCCAATAAAAGCCGATATTGCATTAAATACCGTCAACAATATCAAAACCATGGGTACGATCCCTGCAACAAGGGAAACAAAGGTTTCACCGCTTGCTATAAAAATAGCTTGAAAGCCTTCCACAAATTTCGTCATAAAAACTACCTCCATCTTAATTATTTTGAGAATGATACACTTAAATCCGAGACGATTTCAACGATGTCTTTGTCTTCAACATGGATGTTCCCAGGCAAATCCGCGTTGAGCTTACCATCAAATTTCACAACTGCGTGGCCCAGTACGTCAAAGTTCTTGACGGCAGCATCTCCTATGGCGGTTATGCAGTACTTTGTGGAACCAAGTACGAGATAATCGCCGACTACTACGTTACATCTGCCTTCACCGTCGTCAATAAGTACCGAATATTCCGCAAGATCCGGCTGAGCTCTCTTATTAAAGAATATCAGCATTTTCTCGGGCAAAAATGTCAATGCATTTTTCCCTACCTGTACGATTTTTGTTTTGTAGATCACCTCACCCAAATATTTATCCTCCTTTCTGATTAATTTAAGCTGTTATTCCGGCTGATAACGATTGTGTAGTTCCGAGGCTGAGAGCTTGTAGGCTTGTATATGGC
>JAEXXN010000105.1 GCA_023405875.1 Bacillota bacterium
CCTACCAAAATCAGGAACAACCGTCTCTTCAGACCCTTTGAGACCTTGATAGCCATGTATGGAATCCCAAGCTATGGGGAAAAGGACCCGACACCGTTTTTTGCAGTATCATATATGCTTCTTTTTGGAGCAATGTTCGGAGACATAGGGCAGGGCTTGATAATCCTGATAGCAGGGCTGGTCATAGGGCGAAAGCCGGCAGGCAGGAGCTTCGGAGGAATTCTGACAAGATTGGGAGCCAGCTCAATGATATTCGGAGTGCTGTACGGCAGTATATTCGGATCGGAGGAATTGATAGAACCCCTTCTCATAAGGCCTATGGCAAATATAAACACCATGCTGATAAGCGCTGTTATATTGGGTACCATACTTATAACTGTAAGTTATGTATTCAGCCTGGTAAACCTGTACAACTCCAGAAATGTGGAAGAAGGGCTGTTCGGCCGTGAAGGTCTGGCCGGTTTTCTGTTTTTCCTTACGCTGCTGTTTGGGATATGGGGGAAATTGACCGGCAGCTTCCCCGAGATCGGAATACCTGCTGCCGTGATGGCCGTACTACTGCTGCTCATGGTGTTTAAGCAGCCGCTTGCCGGCTTGCTTACAGGGCATAAGCTCTATGAAGAATCTGCCGTGGATTATTATATAGAAGCAGGCTTTGGCGTAATAGAAACTGTTCTTTCAGTCGCTTCAAACATTATATCCTTTATAAGGGTGGGAGCCTTTGCCCTCAACCATGTGGGACTTTATATAGCCTTTGCTACAATGGCCGAGATGCTGGATTCAAAGGCTGGGGGTATTGCGGTGCTTATAATAGGAAATGTTTTTATTATAGGGCTGGAGGGGCTCATAGTATTTATACAGAGTCTCAGGCTGGAGTATTATGAATTGTTCAGCAAGTATTATACAGGCTATGGAGTTGAGTATAAACCCACAAGCCTGTTCAGTGAAAGCAATGCGGAGGGATAGGCTTAAATAAAATGATGTGAATGAGGAGGATTAATAATGTACACAATTCTGGGCATAGCAATCGGGATAGTTCTTTTTACAATAGGTATGGGAGTGATCCTGTACCGGGGAGCAGGCAAGGTGTGCGGAAGAAAGGTCAGAAGCATTTTAAGGGCAAGCGTTGCCTCTTATATGTTTCTAATAGCTCTTTTCATTCTTATCCTTACTCCTGATATAGTACATGCGGCACAGGAGGGCACCTCAGGCTCGGGACTGGGCTTTATCGCTGCCGGACTGTCAACAGGGCTTGCTACTATCGGAGCAGGCTATGCGGTGGGAGCAGTGGGCTCTTCAGCCCTGGGGGCAGTATCGGAAAACCCCAGGATACTTGGCAAGACGCTGATATTCGTCGGCTTGGCAGAAGGTATTGCAATATATGGACTTATAGTGTCCATCATGATCCTGGGACAGCTTTAAAATGCCTTTGAATATGCCCTTTTGAAAGGATATGAGTATTATGAAGTTTTTCCTATTGAGTGATAATGTGGATACTTTGACGGGTATGAGGCTTGCAGGGATAAAGGGGGTACTTGTTCACGAAAGGGAAGAGGTGCTTGCCGCCCTGGAGGAGGTATGCGGCAGAAAGGATGTAGGTATATTGCTGGTCACCGAGCTGCTGGCCGAAAAGGTAGCAGAGGAACTCAAGTCTGTGAGGCTGGATTCAACCAAGCCTATTGTAACGATAATACCTGACAGGCATGGAGAAAGGCGCAGGAGTGATTATATAACCAATTATATAAAAGAGTCCATAGGGCTGAAAATATGAGGTGATTTGCTTTGAGCGTATCTATTGAAGATAAGATTGAGCTTTTCAGAAATATTATAATAAAGGAAATAGAAGAAGAGGTTTCTGAGAAGGAGTTGAAAGCCAAAGAAGGCTTCAAGCAGGAAAAAGACAGGCTCCTGGCAGCAGTGACGGATAAGAAGGGACAGCTTCTGGAGGAGGCTGTAAAAAGAGCTGAGAAGGAGAAGCAGCAGATCCTTGCCAAGGCGAATTCCCAGGTATATCATAAAATGTTGGATATGAAGCAGCAATTCATAAAGGAGCTGTTGGAGCTGCTCAGGCAGGAGGCCGGGAGCTTTACAGCCCAAGAAGGCTATAAGGAGTATATTTCGAGAAGCCTTGATAAGGCAGGGGAAGCTTTTGAGGATTCAGAAGCAGTAAAGCTGTATTTTACAGGAAGAGACCTGGAGTCCCTGGGAGAGTTTATCAATCAAAGACTATCCGCCGGTAAGCTTGGCGGGAAATGTCTTTTGCAGGAAGCAGGGCAAAATATCCTGGGAGGCTTTTATGCGGAGGACGGGGAAGAGGAAATGCAGGTTGACTATACCTTGAAAGCATTGATAGAAGACAATCATGAACTGATAGGGAGATATATCTCCCGCAGATTTGATGAGGTGCAGGGTAATGGATAGTAAGATCGGGAAAATAACATATATAAATGGTCCGGTAGTAAGGGTAAAAGGCGCTGAAAACCTGAAAATGAGGGAAATGGTGCTGGTAGGAGAAAAGCAGCTTATCGGAGAGGTCATCTCTGTTGATAAGGAGACTGCTACAATACAGGTTTATGAGGAAACTACCGGTTTGACACGGGGAGAGGGAATCGTATCAGAAGGCAGGCCTCTTTCCGTTAAGCTGGGACCAGGTATATTAAAGAATATTTTTGACGGGATCGAGCGGCCTCTGCAAAGCATGTATGAAACAGGCGGAGCATTTATCCCTGAAGGGATCGGAATGGTTTCGATAGATGAGGAAAAGCTCTGGCAGGTACAAATACAGGCCAAGGCCGGGGATGTGCTGCAAGCGGGCGGCATATATGCCACAGTACAGGAGACGCTGCTTATAGAGCATAGGTTAATGGTACCGGCTGGGATCTCCGGGAAGGTGGTCTTTGCCGAAAAGGACGGCAGCTATAATATTGAGCATGTGCTTGTGAGGCTGGAGACGGAAAAAGGACCCTATGAGCTTAAGATGTACCAGCTATGGCCAGTAAGGGAGCCACGGCCAGTCACCCTGCGGAACCCTATTTCAAAGCCCCTGATAACAGGGCAGAGAATAATAGATTCCTTCTTTCCCCTTGCAAAGGGAGGTACCGCCGCTATTCCGGGAGGCTTCGGAACAGGGAAGACAATAACCCAGCATCAGCTTGCAAAATGGAGTGATGCGGATATCATAGTATACATAGGCGTCGGAGAAAGAGGAAATGAGATGACGGAGGTTCTTGAGGACTTCCCGAAGATAAATGATCCTCGAAGCGGGGAATCCATCATGGAGAGGACGGTACTCATTGCCAATACCTCCAATATGCCTGTGGCTGCGAGAGAAGCCTCCATTTATACAGGTATAACCATAGCGGAGTATTTCAGGGACATGGGCTACAATATCGCAATAATGGCCGATTCCACCTCCCGATGGGCCGAGGCGCTGAGAGAGATATCCGGAAGGCTTGAGGAAATGCCGGCGGAAGAGGGTTATCCCGCCTATCTGCCCTCAAGACTTGCCCAATTTTATGAAAGGGCAGGGGACGTGAAGGTTTTGGGGGGAAGGGACGGGTCGATAACAATAATCGGAGCGGTATCACCGGCAGGGGGAGACTTCTCTGAGCCGGTCACTCAGAATACCAAGAGGGTCGTCAGTACATTTCTGGCCCTGGATAAAGCCCTTGCATATGCAAGGCATTATCCGGCCATTAACTGGCTGAGATCATACAGCGGGTATCTTACAGACCTTTCCGGCTGGTATGAAGAGAAGGTGGCGGCAGATATGCTGGAGCTCAGGGCAAAGCTGCTCAGGCTGCTCCAGGAGGAGGATAAGCTCCAGGAGATCGTTAAGCTTATAGGGGAGGATATACTGCCCGATGACCAGAGGCTGGTACTTGAGGTATCAAGGGTCATCAAGGTGGGCTTTTTGCAGCAGAATGCCTATCATGTAAATGATGCCCATGTATCACTGGAAAAGCAGTACAAAATGCTCAGAGTAATAGACCACTTGTATGAAAAGGCCAATAAGTGTGTGAAAATGGGTGTTCCTATATCAAAGGCAAAGAATGACGATCTGTTCTATAAGATAGTGACAATGAAATATAATGTTCCGGAAGATAAGCTTCAGCTTCTGGATGAGCTTATAAAAGAAATCGACAGCTTCTATGACGGTCTGGATAACGTGTACGGCGGAGAGGTGAACAGACAGTGAAAGTTAAGTATTTAAAGCTGAAAAAGGTGGAGGGACCGCTTATAATGCTTGAAGGGGTCAGGCAAGCCGTATTTGGTGAAGTAGTGGATATAGAGGTGGAGGCCCAGGGTCGGAAAAAAGGCAAGGTTGTGCAGATTGACGGGAATAGGGTAATAGTCCAGGTATTCGAGGGGACCTCGGGCATATCCCTCAGCAATGCCAGTGTTGCTTTTACCGGCAAGCCCATGGAGATAGCGCTGTCAAAGGATATACTGGGAAGGACCTTCAACGGGATAGGCGAGCCTATAGACGGGGCGGGCTTTTATTCGGACAGGAAGTATGATATCAATGGGCGGCCGATAAATCCTGTGGGAAGAAAATATCCCAGGAACTATATTGAAACGGGGATATCCTCTATAGACGGACTCACTACGCTTGTAAGAGGCCAGAAGCTGCCGCTGTTTTCGGGAGACGGACTGCCCCACAATGAGCTTGCGGCACAGATAGTAAAGCAGGCGAGGATATCCGGTGAGGATGAAGGTAATTTCGCTGTTGTTTTTGCCGCCATGGGAATAAAGCATGACGAAGCGGACTTTTTTAAAAAGCAATTTGAATTATCAGGAGTGACGAATAAGGTAGTAATGTATATCAACCTGGCGGACGACCCGATAGTGGAGAGGATAACTACTCCCCGGTGCGCGCTTACCGCGGCTGAATACCTGGCCTTTGAACACAATATGCACATCCTGGTCATTATGACCAATATAACCAACTACAGCGAGGCTTTGAGAGAGCTTTCCGCTTCCAGGGAGGAGGTGCCTTCCAGAAAGGGTTATCCGGGTTATCTGTATTCCGACCTGGCGAGCCTTTATGAACGGGCAGGGATGATAAAGACCTCCGGGGGAAGCATCACCCAGATACCCATACTTACAATGCCTAACGATGATATCACTCATCCGGTTCCCGATCTGACGGGCTTTATAACCGAAGGGCAGATAATACTATCCAGGGAGCTGTACCAGAAGAATATTTATCCCCCTGTAAATGTGCTGCCGTCCCTTTCAAGGCTCCAGAAGGAAAGCATCGGGGAGGGCTATACCAGGGAGGATCATCCGGATGTTGCAAATCAGGTGTTTTCTGCATATTCCCATGTCCAGGATGTAAGATCCCTGGCGCAGGTAATCGGCGAGGATGATATTTCAGATATGGATAAAAAATATATGGAATTCGGAAGGCAGTTTGAGCAGAAATTTCTCAACCAGGGATTTGAAGGAAACAGGGATATGTTTGCGACCCTGGACGTTATGTGGGAGCTTTTGAAGCTGCTGCCCAGAGCCGAGCTTGACAGGATCAAGCCTGAGTTGTTTGAAAAGTACTATAACAAGAGGTAGCGGATATGATTGAAATCACTTATACCAAAACCAGTCTTATAGCTGCCCGGAACTCTCTGGAGCTTTCAGAGAAGGGCTTTGACCTTCTGGACAAAAAGAGGAATGTACTTGTCCTCACAATGATGGGCTTTATAGATAAAGCAGAGGAGCTGCAGAAAAAGGTGGCGGTCATATTTGCCGAAGCCTATGACGCTTTGCAGATAGCAAACATTACAATGGGCATAAGCAATGTTGACCAGATTGCCCAATCGGTTTCTGAAGCAGCGGATTTTGATGTAAGAGGCAAAAGCATCATGGGCGTTGAGATACCTGAGATAGAATACCGCCCTGACCAGCTGACGCATTACTACAGCTTCTATCATACCAATACCGCTCTTGATGTGGCAATGCAGAAGTTCCATGAGGTAAGGCTGCTGTTGTATGAGCTGTCTGAGGTGGAGGATTCGGTTTACAAGCTGGCTATGGAGGTCAAGAGGACGCAGAAAAGGGCAAATGCCCTTCAGAATATTCAGATCCCCAAGTACAGGGAAATGGTGAGCAAGATACTGGAGGTGCTGGAGGAGAGGGAGCGTGAAGACTTCTTCAGACTGAAGGTGGTAAAGAAAAAAGGTGAAAAAAGGGCTGCCGTTACACGGTAGCCCTTTTGATTCGAGGTTCGGGGGAGTTCCATCAGGTTTTCCCCACACCCCGACCTGATTTTTTATCCTAGCATTTCAGCCAGATCTTCCTTCGCATCTCCGCTTATAAGCTTAAGGTCAAAATTCTGCTGAAGTACGCCTACTACATTTGAGGTGAACCAAGCAGGGGCTTTTGGCCCGATATGGATATTCTTCACACCCAGGTGCAGCAAGCCGAGAAGTATTGCTACCGCCTTCTGCTCAAACCATGAGAGTACGATGCTCAGCGGAAGGTCATTTACAGAGCAGCCGAAGGCTTCCGCCAGGGCAAGGGCGATTTTTACCGCAGAGCCGGAATTGTTGCACTGTCCAAGGTCTATATATCTTGGAATGCCTGTGCCCGGCACTGTTCCGAAGTCATGGTCGTTGAACCTGAATTTCCCGCAGGAGGTGGTCAGGAGTACACAATCCATGGGAAGTGAAAGAGCAAGCTCCCTGTAATAGTCCCTTCCCTTGGTCGGAGCGTCGCAGCCGGCAATCACAAAGAATCTTTTTATCTTGCCTGCTTTTACCGCATCAATGATTTCCGGTGCAATTGAAAGCACTGTCTGATGATGGAAGCCGGTTGTCAGTACCTTGTCTGATTCTATATTTACCGCAGGCAATGAGAGTGCTCTTTCTATAAGCGGGGAGAAGTCCTCATTTACTATCTTCTGGGCACCCTCCAGCCCGGCAGTGCCGTAAGTGAAGAATCTGTCGGTATAGCTTCCCTTAACAGGCATAAGGCAATTGGTGGTCCCCAGTATCGCCCCGGGGAATTCCTCAAAGAGCTTGCGCTGGTCATACCAGGCTTTTCCTACATTGCCCTTCAGGTGGCTGTATTTCTTAAGCTCCGGATAACCGTGGGCCGGAAGCATTTCCGAGTGGGTATATATATTGATTCCCTTACCGTCCGTCTGCTTGAGCAGCTCCTCCAGGGCATACAGATTGTGGCCGGTGACCAGTATGCTGTGTCCTTCTATCTTGTCCTGGGATACTGTTACCGGTGTCGGTACTCCCAATCTTGAGGTATGGGCCTTGTCCAGAAGGTCCATTACCTTGACTGCGGCGGAGCCCACTTTGAGTGTCATGTCGATATGCTCCTTAAGGTTGAAATTGGAATTGGTAAGTGTCATATAAAGGGCTTCGTGGGTTATCCCGTCAACCTCCGGGTCGATACAGCCCATTTCCCTTGCATGGACAGCATAGGCGGCTATCCCTTTCAGTCCGAATATCATTGTATCCTGTAATGCGGCAATATCCTCATTCTTTCCGCATACGCCAACTTTTGTACAGCCTCCGAAGGGGGTTTGTTCACACTGGTTACAGAACATATTATTTCCTCCTTTAATATATAAAGTAATTTCCTCTACGAATGAATTTTACATGAAATAGTGAGCTGAGTATGTGATTTATATCACATATTGAAATGATAATATGCAGTCAATCATGATTTTTCATCCAGTAGTTCGATAAAATGTATTAATTTACATGATAAATTGCAACAAAAATTTAGCAAAAAACGTCATATTTCATGATATAATTGATTCATGTATAAAAGTATAAATTTGTGAGGTGCCTATGAGAGGGAAGAAAAAGATTGCCGTAATTTTTACACTATTATTTGTATTAAGCTTTGCTGCCGGCTGTACATACAATCAGACCGCAGCCATGGCCCAAAACCCTGAGAACAGTACTGCCGAGCAGCCCCAGACGACACCGACGCCTGCACCCGAGTCTGCAGCGGAAGTAACTCCTACTCCTACACCTGCTGAAGCCAAGGTACCGGAAAAGACAAATACAGCGTACATAAGCGCCAGCAAGCTTAAAGTAAGAGAGGCTGCTGAAGCTGATGCCAAAGCACTGGATAACCTTATTAAAGGTACTGCAGTGAACATAGTTGAAGAAGCCAAGGACAGTGCAGGAAAGTCCTGGTATAAGGTGGAATATGAAGGTATATCAGGTAAGGCAGGAGGATGGATAGCCGCAGAATATACAGTCAAGGACAGGACCGAGCTGCTGACGGACACTCTTAAAAAGCTTGATTTTTCACCCCAGGACAAGACCCTGGAG
>JAEXXN010000119.1 GCA_023405875.1 Bacillota bacterium
TTCGAGGATTCGTTGATATTGTCCCATAAAGGAGATACCTGCATAATACCTGAGGATTACTGTGGCATTGTAAATATTGAAGGTTTGGAAGATGCAGAATATATTGTTGCCACAAACAGGACATAAAATATGATATAATATATACAGGCACTGTTTACATCAAATTGCTTGCAGTGCCGGTCAGACAGGATGAGGGAAATATTACGAAAAATGCTGTAAAAATACTATCAGCAATATGAGAGGGGTGGCAATATGGTAGCAAGTATTAAGCTGGATAATAATGATGTGAGGCCAAACAGTCAGATAGCCAGTTTTTTCAGGAAGGGCACAAAAATAAAGTACAATAAAAAGCTCTCAGGAAAAGTAAGACTATATATCAGCGAAAAGAATTCAATAAAAAGTTTTAATGATATATTGTCACTTTACGAAAACAGTCTGAATTAGGAAAGAGTGGTCCCGATTCTGCAACGGCTTTTGAAGCCTTTCGGAATCGGGATTTTCTATATTGTTATGCTTATATATTGAATGAGATTTAACCTATCATATTAGTGTATAGTGCAAATTCTATTGATTTAATTCGTTATCAGCTGGCTGAGCAGGTGAAGCTTGTCTAGTTCTATTTGATTATTTGAAAAAATTGTATTATTATGAAAATGGTATTGTTAAAGCATATCTGACACACTTTGCATTTTGAATTCACGTCTGCTTTAACCGGGGACAAAATCTTAATGTACGAGGAGTGTATTGAATGAAGGGTATACTGGTATTGTATCTTTTTATCAATCTGATGCTTGGAGCCGCTTTGTTCCTGTTACGCAGCAGCGGGCCTGCGGTTGTATTATTTACACTGCTGCTCATAGCTTCAGGACCTGTTTTTATCATCCGCTTGAACAGCGTTTCCGCAAGGATAAAAAACAGTGCGGAAGCAATAAATAACGGCCAGCTCAATCTCAACATCAAGAGGACGGGCACCGGATTCCTTGATGATATGACCTCGGAGGTGAATAGCTTTCTATATAAGGTGAGAAGGCTTATTGCCTCTTTCGGAGATGTATCCGGGAGGGTGGTGAAGGACGCCCGTGAGGTGGAGAAGCAGGCAGAGACCATCAGGCATTCTTCCGGGGAAATAGCCTCGACAATACAGAGTATTGCAGAGTCGGTGGGCAATCAGGCGGAATATACACATAACATGCTGAGCATGATACAGAGCTTTGCCAAAGATGTGGAGTCTATCAATGCAAACGCAGAGACAAGCTTGACGGTGGCAAGGGAGACAAAGTCCACAATAGAGGACAGTTTCAGTAAATTTGGAGAAATAAAATTCAAAATACAGCAGTCAAAGGACTATAACCAGAAGGTGCTTGATGCCCTGAATAATCTTGACGATAAAATAAGAGCTATCGATAATATAACAGAAACAGTTGAAGGAATTGCAGCCCAGACACAGCTGCTGGCATTGAATGCCGCAATTGAGGCGGCCAGGGCAGGGGAGGCCGGCAAAGGCTTTGCAGTTGTTGCGGATGAGGTGGGGAAGCTTGCCGACAATTCCTCACGGTCGGCAAGGGAGATCAAGCAGCTGGTTGAGGGGATCACCGGACAGATAAACGAGCTTTCTTTCAATATAAAGGACGAGTCTGATGCCATTGACGGGAACCTTATATATGCGGCGGAGGTATTGATGAAATCGGAGGCCATAAATGATACCCTGCTGGGCAATATGAAAGCGGCAGAGAAGATAACGGTGCTTACAAAAGATCAGCTGGGTAGCATAAGCAGCATAGAGCGTGAGATAGAAAAAATAAATGATATAACACAGCAGAATGCAGCTGTTTCAGAGGAGATCGGAGCATCCACACAGGAGCAGCTGGCTGCTATAGAAGCGGTTCATGGGAATATAGCGGGACTTATGGACAGGCTTGAGGAATCCAACGGGATCATTTCCGATTTTATGAAGGGCTTCAAGGTCACTGACGAGATAAAAGGCAAAATCGCAGGGACCCAGGCATTGCTCAGGGAGATAATCAATAAGGAAAATCTGCTTTCCATGGATAAGGCGTCAATCAGCGGTTATCTTGCGGAGCAGCAGAAAAGTCTGGAATATGTGGAGCTTATGGTACTGATCGGCACTAATGGCTTTGTTGAGGCGGCGACGGTCGATATACCGGAAAAATTCAGAGACTGCAGCGGAAAGCCCTATTTCATACATGCAAGCCGGGGTGGGGAATTTGTTTCTGAAGAGTATATCTCAGTGGCGACCGGAAACTACAACATATCGGTAGCGGTACCCGTCTTGTCAGGCGGTACGGTAAAGGGTATCATAATGGCAGACATAAATATTAATGAGAATTGATGCAGACAATATAAATATATGAATGGATATTGAAAAGTCCGGTTATTCTGAAAGAGGTTACGCTGTTATGCGGTAGCCTCTTTAATATTGACTTCAGTATGAATAATGGGTAGAATCCATTTGGGAGGTGTTGCTATTGGCGGCAGAAAAGCATCCTGACTATAAAGAGGAAAAGCAGAGACTGGAAACGACCCTGGGTTATGTGGAGCTGAGCATCTCCGGAATGCTGGAGAAAAAGAAAAGGCTGGAAGGCGCCATTGACAGGAATAAGAAGCATGGCAGCGGTGATAACAGCCAGCAGTACATAGAGCTTATGATTGATTCCATGCTGCAGGAAAGAGCGGCATTGAGACTCAGAAACCTTCTGACTGCAAGGGAACGCCCTTATTTTGCAAGGATAGATTTTCATGAAAATGATAAATTGAGCAGCGAGAAGCTGTATATAGGGAAAATGGCCCTGATAAGGGAAGCGGACCAGGAGCTTATAATAGTTGACTGGAGAGCTCCGGTGGCGAACCTGTACTATGAGGGGCGGTTAGGAGCTGCGGGCTACTACAGCCCCAATGGGCAGATATCCGGAAGGTTGCTGCTGAAAAGGCAGTTCTCCATTGAAGGGGGCAAGCTTAAGGAAATATTTGATATAGATATCACTACCAATGACGAATTTCTTCAGGCTTCCCTGGGAGCCAATGCGGACAGCCGCTTGAAGGAGATAGTATCGACCATACAGGAGGAGCAGAACCGCGTTATAAGGGCGGATATGTGGAAGCCGCTGATCGTACAGGGAGCGGCGGGAAGCGGCAAGACCACCATTGCCCTCCATCGTATGGCTTACCTGATATATACCTATGAGAACACCTTCAAGCCGGAAAATTTCATGATAATCGCCCCGACGAAATTTTTCCTGAATTATATCTCTGAGGTTTTGCCGGAATTGGGTGTCGAAAAGACTAAACAGACAACCTTTGAGGAGTTTGCTGCGGATATAATAGGACAGAGGTTCAAGCTGCGGGATGCCAATGAAAAGCTCATAAGCTTCATAACGATCGGTCCCGGTGAGGAACAGCGCAAGAAAAATGAATTGCTGAAGCAGGAGTCGGAATTCAAAAGCTCCATGACCTTCAGGGACGTGCTGGATGAGTATATCGGAGTTGTGGAGCAGGACTTCATACCGACGGAGGATTTTAAGCTGCTTACAAAGGTGATATACAGCCATGAGGAAATAAACAGGATTTTCCTGTCGGATTACAGGAAGCTGCCCTTTGCAAAGAGGATAGAGGAGATAAAAAAACATCTGACAAACAGGCTGAAGGCCAGGAAGCAGACAATACTGCAGGAGGCTCAGACAGCCTGCGACAAGCACATAGTACAGCTCAAGCTCAGGCTGGAAGAGGGGGAAGAGCGGCAGAAGCTTATATCAGACCTTATAGACAGGAAAAATGAATTTGCAGAAAGAATAGAGCAATTTTGCAAAGGCGCTGTAAAGGAATACGTGGGGAAAATATCCAGGCTGAACCCTTATGAATATTACAAGGAATTCGTTACCGATGAAAAATTGTTCCACAAGCTGGTGGACGGTTTAACAGGCTGTGAAGCTGCGGAATTCATAAGAAAAAGCACCATAGCCGACCTGGCTTCGGGAAGTATTGATATTGAAGATCTGGCTCCGATAATATACCTGAAGTACAAGATACACGGAGTCGATGAAAAGCTGCCGGTAAAGCATATTGTAATAGATGAAGCGCAGGATTTCAGCGTGTTCCAGCTTTATGTACTAAAAAGCATAATAAAGGACAGCTCCTTCACAATATTGGGGGACCTGTCCCAGGGGATACATTCCTATAGGGGGGTAAAGGATTGGAGAAACGTAGAAGAGCATGTTTTCGGAGGAAGGTGCGATAAGCTTATACTGGAGCAAAGCTATAGGACCACAGTGGAAATAATGGAAGCTGCCAACAAGGTCATTGCAGGACTGGAAGACGATAACCTGATACCGGCAGAACCGGTAATAAGGCACGGCAGCGAGGTAGAGCTCATCGGGAAGGAAAGCAGGACGGAAATTGCCGCTGATATTATTGAGAAGCTCAGGGCTTTCAAACAGCAGTTCAAATCAGTAGCCATAATCTGCAAGACTGCCGAGGCCTGCAGTGAAATACGGAAGGCCTTCAAGCCGGGCAAGGAAGCTCCGCGAATAATTACTGAGAAGGACAGGGAATACAAAAGCGGGGTAGTAATAGTCCCCGCTCATCTGTCCAAGGGGCTGGAGTTTGATGCGGTTTTCATAGCTGACGCCGAAGCAGAAAGCTACGGTACCGGAGAACTGGATACCAAGCTTTTGTATGTTGCCATGACAAGGCCCCTGCACAGGCTGTATATCTATCACCGGGGCAACCCGAGCAAGCTGCTGGAAAGGCTTTGACAATTATAAGGTATTAAATGAATTGCTTTAGAGGCAATAGGATAGTTTGGGAAAAATGCCATAATCCGTGGGGACTATGGCATTTTTTCTCAAGATTTGTGACAAAAAAATAACGCATTATAATTGACAAAATATTATGCCAATGATAGTATCAAATTAATAGATATATGATGTCTGACAAGTTAGGAGAGATAAAATGAGGATCAAGGAAAAATCTATTCCGTTGAGCCAGCAGGCCAAGGAAAAGATTATAGAATATATAAGGCTGGAAGAACTGCAGCCCGACTCGGCACTTCCCACAGAGGCGGAGCTCATGGAAATGCTGGGGGTAAGCAGGTACATTGTAAGAGAAGCCCTGGCATTGCTGGAGCAGGACCGGATAATATACAAAAGGCAGGGGAAAGGCACCTTTGTATTTAAAAGACCCATTGAAATTAAAAGCGGACTGGAAAAACTGGAGAGTATAACGGAGATAATCGAGAAGTTTGGATATGACCCCGGCACCAGATGGGTAGATATAAGTGAGAATGTGCCTACAAGGGATATGGTAAGCAAGCTGAAGCTGAAGCCGGGAGAAAAGGTAATAACCTTCAAGCGCATAAGAACTGCCAGCAGGAAGGTAGCAGCTTATTGCGTAGATACAGTGAAGAAATCCGACTTTGGAGAGGATATACCGGAGAAAATAGACCATGAATCCATGTTCAAATATCTCAAGGACCGGTGCGGCATTGAGGTGGAATATGCAATAACTGAGATACTCCCCACTTTTGCCACCGAGGATATGAGGGATTTGATAAAGCCTAATCCCAATCAGCTGTTTATATTATTGCATCAGGTCCATTACGACAAGGAAGGGGACCCGGTAATATACTCCATGGACTACTTCAATCCCCAGGTTTTCCGGTTCAGGGTGAACCGGAAAAAGTGATCCTGCTGAAATGATATCAGAGCCGGTGCTGTGCAGCCGGCAGAAAATATGAGGATAAGGGTCTAAGCGTACAAACGGATAAAGGGGGAATGCAAAATGGGAATAGATGTGTATGACATGAGGAGGGCATTATGAAAGGCGTTAAGACAATCGAATTCAGGTCGGGAGTTTTGTATTTGCTGGATCAGAGGAAGCTGCCGGTAAGCTGTGAGATTTTTGAGTGCAGGACTTATCTGGACGTAGATTTTGCAATAAGGGACATGGTGGTCAGAGGGGCTCCGGCCATTGGCGAAGCTGCGGCCTATGGAGCTGTACTGGCTGCCGGGGAATATATGCATGAAAGCAAGGCTGTATTCGGCAGAAGGCTTGAGGAGGCCCTTGAGCTGTTGAACAGGTCAAGGCCGACAGCTGTAAATCTCATGTGGGCTGTGGAGAGGCTGCGGAAGGTCTTAAAGGCTTGTGAGCCTTATGATAACATCACCGTCTATGAAAGGCTCAAGGCAGAAGCGGATTTGATCGTAGCCGAGGACATAGCAACAAGCAGTGCAATGGCCCGGTATGGAAACCAACTGATAACAAACGGTGCAACGATACTGACCCATTGCAATACCGGTGCTCTGGCAACCTCGGGCTGCGGTACGGCCTTGGGAGTAATAAGAGAGGCCCATTATTCGGGGAAAAATATATTCGTCTACGCGGATGAAACAAGGCCGAGGCTTCAAGGGGCGAGACTCACGGCATGGGAGCTTGAACAGGAAGGTATACCTGCCGGGCTGATTGCAGACAGCGTTGCAGCCACACTGCTCAGAGATAAAAAGGTGGATATTATTTTTGTCGGAGCCGACAGAATTGCCCTTAACGGGGATACTGCCAATAAAATAGGGACCTTTATGCTGTCTGTGGTGGCAAAGGTCTATAATGTTCCCTTTTATGTCGTCGCACCGACTTCAACCATTGATTTTTCCATAGAATCCGGCGATCAGATACACATAGAGGAAAGAAGCCCTGAGGAGGTCACCCACATTGAAGGCGCAAGAGTAGCGGCAGAGGGCATAAATGTGTATAATCCCGCCTTTGATGTGACCCCCAATGAAAACATAACAGGGATCATTACAGAAAAGGGGATTTTATATCCTCCATACAAGGATAGCATTCATAAACTTAAATAAAGGGGAGAGGTACCAATGGATATTGCTGAGGTAAAACAACCCGGCTCCAATGCAGTTTCTATAAAGAACCTGACCTTCAGGTACAAGGACCAAAAGGAAGGCAATGCGATCGAAAACATCAATCTGGATATTGAAAACGGCCAATTTGTTGTGATTATGGGCCCCAGCGGCGCGGGCAAATCAACTCTTGCCAACTGTTTAAACGGTCTGATTCCCAATTTTGTAAGAGGAAAATATGAAGGTGAAGTCTGGGTCAACGGTAAAAAAGCAAAAGAACAGACAGTAAGTAAAATGGCAAAGGATATAGGGTTGGTTTTTCAGGATTTTGAATCACAGCTTTTTTCAACCAACACAAAGCTGGAAATAGCCTTCGGACCTGAAAACTTCATGGTTCCAAGAGCTGAAATCCATAAGAGGATAAACCGGGTATTGAAGATCGTAAGCCTTGAGGGCTATGAAGAAAGGCAGCCCTCCACCCTTTCGGGAGGACAGAAGCAGCGCCTGGCAATCGGCTCAGTGCTGGCTTCACAGCCTAAGATCATCTGCATGGATGAACCGACGACCGATTTGGACCCTATAGGCAAGCTGGGAATTTTCAAAATCGCAAAGGAGCTTCATGAGGATAAGGACCTGAACCTGATAATAATCGAGCATGAGACGGAAGAAGCTATTGAAGCAGACAGGCTGATCATCATGGAAAACGGACATATCATCAAGGACGGGAAGCCGCAGCAGGTTTTAAGAGAGATAGAGCTGATGGACAGGATAGGTATCATGGCTCTTCAGGTCCCCAAGTATTTCAAGCAGGTATCCTCCCTTGAGGCTGAAGAGCTTCCTCTTACTCCTGAAGAAGGGCTGGAGAAATTCTTATCCATGAAGCTGGCCCTGAACCGGGAAAAGTATGATGAAATACTTGAGTCCGAGCTTGAAAGGGAGAACAAATACGGGGATGTGATCATAGAAGTTAAAGACCTGGAGCATGTATATCCAAACGGGAAAAAAGCTTTGGAGGGGGCTAACCTGCAAATACGTGAGGGAGAGTTCCTGGCCGTCCTGGGACACAACGGCAGTGGAAAAACGACCCTTGTCAAGCATCTTAACGGCTTACTCCTGCCGACTGCCGGAAATGTGTGCGTGTGCGGAAAGGATACCAAAAGCACAACGATATTTGAAATTGGAAAAGAAATAGGCTTTGTTTTCCAGAATCCCGACCACCAGATATTTGCCGATACCGTATATGAAGAGGTTGCTTTCAGCCCCAAGATCAGAGGCTGTGCTCCGGAGGAAATAGAGCAAAGGGTGAAAGAAGCCTTGAAGGCAGTCGATCTTGAAGGCTATGAAAAGGAAGACCCCTTCTCACTCTCCAAGGGGGAACGGCAAAGAGTCGCAGTTGCTTCCATCCTGTCTGCAAGGCCCAAGGTGATCATACTTGACGAACCGACAACGGGACTGGACTTCAAGGAACAAAAAAGAATGATGGAGCTGATAAAGAAGCTTAACGGGGAAGGGCATACCATAATTATTATCACCCATACCATGTGGGTGGTATCGGAATATGCCCATAAGGTTGCGGTGGTAAAAGACGGGGAAGTGGTCATGTATGGAAATACGAGAGACATATTCAGGCGTGAAGAAGAGCTGCTGGACACTTTTCTGAAGGTGCCCCATATCGTAAGCCTGAGCAATAAACTGGGAAAGACAATTTTGTCAGTCCAAGAGATGGCTGCATGCACTGAGGGGGGGAAGTAGCAATGGATATGTTTTTATACCTGGACAGGGATACCTTCTTGCACCGGCTGGACCCCAGAACAAAGCTGCTTGTCGTACTGGCCTCCTTTACAGTTGCTCTTATGTTTGATTCACTTCAGGTGCTTCTTGCATTAACGGCAATAATACTGGTATACGGTTATTTGGGGAGGGTATTGCCCAATCTGAAGAGGATAAGGGCCATACTGCTTATGATAGCATTCTTTTCCATAGTTCTGTGGTCCTTTACCAAGGGGGGGAGCACAAGATTGCTGGGCCCCGTTACCCTGGAAGGAATCATATACGGCATCATCATCGGTATTAAATTCGATGTAATGATAATATCGGGAATGGTTTTTCTAAGCTCAACCAAAATTGAGGAAATATCTTTGGGACTGGTAAAGCTGAAGGTGCCGTACAGAGGTGCATTTGCCTTCTCGACGGCAATAAGGCTGGTGCCGATGATAGTGGGAACCAGCTATACCATTACACAGGCCCAGAAATCCAGAGGCCTGGACCTGGACTCCGGCACCTTTATCCAGAAGTTCAAAAAATATGTGCCCCTTTTGATACCGACACTGATTTCCATTATCCGGGGGACCAATGTATTTGCAATGGCGCTGGAATCAAAAGGCTTCGGATATGATTCCTCCAGGACCAACTATCTTGAAATCGGATTTGGAGCTGCGGACTATATAGTCATGGCATTGACGGTAATTATCACGGCATTTTCGATATTTGCCAAGCTGAATCATCTTTTTTAGGGGGAAGTATCATGGATAAAGCTATTATTGGCGGTACCGGAGTATATGATATCAATGGGGATAAATATACGAGAAGGGTTGAAACGGCATACGGAAGCGTGGATGTCGATATAGTCGGCATCCAGGGTGAGGAAATAGCGTTTCTTGCCCGCCATGGGAAAGGACACAGCACACCGCCTCACAGGATCAACTTCAGGGCAAATATGTCAGCCTTGAAGCAGCTGGGGGTGAAGTACATATATGCAACGGCCGCAGTAGGCTCCTGCAATGAAAACTATGCACCGGGAGATATTGTAATCCTCAAGGATTTTATCGATATGACAAAAGCAAGGACTCTTACCTTTTATGAGGGCGAAGAAGGAAAGGTAAGCCACACAGATATGAGTGATCCCTATTGCAGGAATCTCAGGCAGCAATTCAGAGAGGCCGCAAGAGAGCTTCAAATCAATGTCAAAGGGGGCGATACCGTATACGTTTGTACTGAAGGGCCCAGGTTTGAAACAGCTTCAGAGATCAGGACATATAAAATATTGGGAGGTGATGTGGTAGGAATGACCAACGTTCCCGAGGTGATCCTTGCCAAGGAGCTGGGAATGTGCTATGCAGCAATAGGTATAGTAACAAATTGGTGTACCGGTATGAAAAGCGAAAGCATAACCCTGCACGATATACAAGGGTCGTTGGCTGAGAACAAGGAAAAGGTATCAAAAGCATTTCTAAGGGTTTTTCAGGGCTGTTTGAATCAGGAGAGCTGTACATGCAAAGAGGCAATCATAGAATTATAAAGGAGTGTGTGTTATGAAAGAAGTTTTCAATATGTGGAAACAGACAAAGATGGTGGTTCTGGTTGCGCTGTGCGCAGGGTTGTACGCGGCAGTATTGATTCCGTTCAAAGGTTTTGTCATTATTCCCGGTATTACCGAGTTCAGACCTGCAAGCGCATTACCTGTTGTATTCGGTTTGCTTTTCGGGCCTGCAGGAGCATGGGGCTCGGCAATAGGCAATCTGATAGGCGATTTCTTCGGCTCCATTGGTATTGGCAGCGCTTTCGGCTTTGTAGGCAATTTCCTGTTT
>JAEXXN010000158.1 GCA_023405875.1 Bacillota bacterium
GGATAGGGCTGTGGGGGCAGGCTGCGAGCGTTGAGCTGCGCGTGGCTGGACGGGGAATTAATATAATGGGATAATATTGGAGAAAATTTAGGGTGGACAAATATATTTTGTTTCACGGAGCATACGGATGTGTTAAAATATATGTGCTTAAGTTATTTTAGGGAGGTCGAAAATGAGTTCTGGCAAACAATCGTTTATTAAAGGGGCTGCAATACTGGCAATAGCAGGTATTGTGTCAAAGGTCCTGGGCGCTATTTACAGAATACCCCTGGGCAGGATAATAGGATCTGAAGGGATGGCATATTACCAGACCGCCTATGATCTTTATATATTGATGCTTACTTTTTCCGCCTATTCAATACCTATTGCAATATCAAAGCTGGTATCTGAAAAAATAGAGCTGGGAAGACGGGATGAAGCACACAAAACCTTCAAGGTTGCACTTTCGCTGATAGCTTTTCTCGGGCTGTCCCTATCCACATTACTTTTCTTTAATGCACAGGGCTTTGTAGCTGCGGTAAAGAATCCGGGTGCGTATGTGGCGGTCCTGTGTGTTGCGCCGGCAATATTCACCGTATCCTTAAGCGGTGCCTTCAGGGGTTATTTCCAGGGTATGCAGAATATGACCCCAAGCGGAATATCACAGGTAACAGAACAGCTTGCCCGTGTCATATTCGGCTTCATACTGGCAGTGATGTTCCTGTCGGCAGGCTATGAGGCTTCGGCGGGAGGCGCGGTTTTCGGCACCACCATCGGCGGCCTTGTAAGCTTCTTTACACTCTTTTACATATACAGGCGAAAAAAGCATGAGATAAGGATGGGGATACTTTCTACAGGCAAAATGAAAATGGAATCCTCCCTTAAGATAATTAAAAAAATAGTGATATTTTCCGTACCTATTACTATTGGCGGAAGTATAATGCCGGTCATGACAGTGATGGATACCTTTATTGTAATGGATAGGCTTCAGGCTGCCGGCTTCTCACTTGAAACCGCAACAAGCCTTCTGGGACAGCTTAAAGGGATGGCGGGGGCTTTTATAAACCTGCCCCAGGTGTTCACCATTGCATTGGCTGCCAGTCTCGTTCCGGCAATATCCGAGTCAATAGCGAGAAATGACTTTGGAGGAGCTGCCAGAAAATCTGAGCTGGCAATAAGGCTGAGCCTTATAATAGGTTTGCCTGCCGCTTTCGGGCTTTTCATACTTTCAGACCCTATAATGAAGCTGATGTATCCGGCAGAACCGGCTACACTGGGAATGGTCCTCCGGTATCTTTCAATGGCAGTGATCTTCCTGACCCTTGTACAGACAATGACAGGAATACTCCAGGGAATGGGGAAGGAAAGGATACCTGTAGTAAACATGGTAATCGGCGCATTGGTCAAACTGGTGGTCAGCTATACACTTACCTCAGTACCTTTCATAAACATAAGGGGTGCTGCCATAGGCACCGTTGCAGGCTATGGAGTATCGGCAGTACTGAACCTGTCTGCGATAGTCAAGCATCAGAGGTCCGGTATGAGAGTAACAAAGATAGTAATGAAGCCTGTAATAGCAACAGGAGCCATGATGGCTTCGGCATATTTCAGCTATAAGCTGTTTTTTGAGGTGCTGGAAAGAAATTCAGTGGCGACACTATTGAGTGTGGCGATTGCAGCACTGGTGTACGCGGTAGTTTTGGTGCTTATAAAGGGCGTAGCTGCGGAAGAAATTGAAATGGCCCCCGGCGGAAAAAGGCTTTCAAAAATATTAAGGAAAAAAGGATTATTGTAATGAGGCTAAAGAGGTCTCCGGCCTCATCGAAATCTTGTTATAAATCATCAGTAGGGAACGCATTGTATGCGTTCCGAATTCTATACAAATGATGGAAAGGAAGCGAATTGCATAAATGCCTGAGATAACAATCGTAGGACTTGGACCGGGAGATTACAAGCAGCTCAGTCTTGAGGCCCTCGATATACTGAAGGAAGCGGAAACCCTGGTATTGAGGACAGAAAAACATCCGGTAGTAGACCGTATCAGAGAAATGGGTATTATCTTTACCAGCTGTGATGATATCTATGACAGCGGCGAATCCTTCGACGATACCTACCAGAGGATAAGTGACCGGATACTGGCGCTTTGCGGCGAAAGAGGCCATGTAGTATACGCCGTACCGGGACATCCCCTGGTAGCGGAAAAAAGTGTCGAGCTGATCACTGCAAAAGCGGGAGAAAGCATTCAAATAAGGCTGATCTCCGCATTGAGCTTTATTGATGTCATACTAAGCGCCCTGAGGATCGATCCTGCTTATGGCCTTAAGATCATTGACGGTCTGAGCATAAAGACACAGAAGCCGGATCAGAAATGCGGCAATATAATTACACAGGTGTATGACAGGCTTGCAGCTTCAGAAGTAAAGCTCATGCTCATGAACTACTATGTTGACGATTTCGAGATCTTTGTCATACGTGCTGCCGGAGTGGAAGGACAGGAGCGCATCCAGAAAATACCCCTTTATGAGCTGGACCGGATAGAATGGGTGGATTACCTGACGAGCGTTTATGTACCTCCGGCCTTGGAAGGAGCTAAATACAAGAGCTTCAACGATCTGGTGGAGCTTATGGAAACCTTGAGAGGTGAAGGGGGCTGCCCCTGGGACAGGGAACAAACCAGGGAATCCTTGAAGCCTTATCTTCTTGAGGAAACCTATGAGGTATTGGATGCTATAGAAAAGGACGACCTGGACCTGATAATTGAGGAGCTGGGTGATGTGCTGCTTCAGGTTGTATTTCACTCACAGATAGCCAAGGAGGACGGGGAATTCGATAT